>JACQBK010000072.1 GCA_016194505.1 Ignavibacteriales bacterium
CTACAGTTGTGCTCTCATCCGACGGGACATTCGTTACAACTTTCCGCTTCAATGATCGTATACCGAGACCGGGATAACCTTGTTTTCACAAGAGCACAACACCCCCATTCGTTTGTACACGCTGTATCCATTGGTTCAGCGTATACGTTTGAGGAATTTCAATTTTCATTGAGCGGCGCGATCGAGGCTCCGACGAAGTTTGGGGGAGAACAAGGCGTAGAGTTTGTTGACGCTGGAAAACTTGGCGCCAATTTGATCCTCCGAAATTGGAACAACGGAGATTGGTTTATCCCGCTGGGTATGCACTCAAAGAAAAAACTCAGTGACTTTTTCATTGATGAGAAGGTTCCTCTATACGAAAAAAAGGCAATCCCAGTTTTGGAATCCGACGGCAACATCGTGTGGGTCTGCGGCAGGCGGCTTGACGAGCGATTCAAGGTAACAACCAATACTCGCTCAGCGGTAAGACTTCAATATTCATCTGCGGACAATGTTCACTAATCTCTTAGACAATAAATGACCGACCAAATCGTTATTAACAGTGATCGGTTTGTTCCTTACCTCAGCGCGGAACAAATCAAAAACAGGGTGAAGGAGCTTGCGGCACAGATCAATAAGGATTATCAAGGCAAGGCGCCTATTTTCATAGGCATTTTGAACGGTTCGTTTATTTTCTTTGCGGATTTGATCCGCGAAATAACGCTCGATTGCGAAGTGGACTTTCTTAAGCTTTCAAGCTATGGCGATGCAAAAATCACCTCAGGTCAAGTGAAGCTTCTGAAGGACCTTAACTGTCAGGTTACAGGACGAGATATTATTGTTGTTGAGGATGTGATAGATTCCGGTCTTTCCATCGAGTTTATGAAGAAAATTATCAGCAAAGAGAACCCCGCATCAGTGAGAGTTGTTACATTATTACTTAAGAAAAGCGTAGCAAAGGTCAATTTTCCGATAGATTATGTTGGTTTCGAGATACCCCCTGAATTTGTGATTGGATACGGATTGGACTATGCTCAAAAAGTTCGTAACTTACGTTCGATTTATCGGCTTGCCCCGCCCGACGGCACAACACCCGGCAAAAAGGATAAAGCTTGACGAAGGAGATTTTTATGAATTATATTTGGAAGAACGAAGATTCTTCCGACGATAAACAACGCAACGGAAATCAGAGAAAACGAATGGCACCCCAACGACCACAGAAAAAAAACCCGAAGCAACTCCGGGAAGACGAATTTAACTGGAACAAAGTAGGCAGAATGATCGCGGGCTGGCTCGGTATCCTGCTTGCAGTGTACCTCATCATGCTTGCGTTCAAAAGCAGTGAGGAGACTGAATACGAGATCAGTTTCACCACGTACCAACAGCTTCTGAGTGATGGGAAAATAGCGGAAGCGATTATTAAGAAATCGGATTTCAACAATTATGATTTCCACGGGAAATTAAACGCTCCAGCCGACCTCCTCACTGCCAGCGGGAAGAAAGCCCCCAACGCAACAAAAATTCTATTGACGCTCCCCTATTCCAACATCACAGAGGAGGTCATTCACGGCTGGAACGCGAAGAATTTAAAGTTCAATGTCGTCAAAGAAGATAATACATGGTTGAGCGCGTTGGTATCGTTCCTGCCGTGGATACTTCTTATCGGAATTTGGCTTATCATCTTCCGGCGCATGCAAATGGGAGCCGGCGGAACGAAAGGACTTTTCTCGTTCGGTAAAAGCCGCGCAAAGCTCCTTACAGAAGGCATGACAAAGGTTAACTTTCAAGATGTTGCCGGAGCAGATGAAGCAAAGGTTGAGCTTCAAGAAATTATCGAGTTTCTCAAAGAGCCAGCCAAGTTTCAAAAGCTCGGCGGAAAAATTCCACGCGGTGTTTTACTGCTTGGTCCTCCGGGAACGGGTAAAACATTGCTTGCGCGTGCAGTTGCGGGAGAAGCAGGCGTTCCATTTTTCTCTATCAGCGGCGCGGACTTTGTCGAAATGTTTGTCGGTGTCGGTGCAAGCCGCGTGCGGGATTTGTTTGAACAAGGGAAAAAGAACGCACCCTGCATCATCTTTATTGATGAAATTGATGCCGTTGGACGCCATCGCGGTGCGGGATTAGGTGGTGGACACGACGAGCGCGAGCAAACTTTGAACCAGTTGCTTGTCGAGATGGATGGCTTCGAGCAAAACAGCGGCGTCATTATCATTGCCGCAACGAACAGGCCTGATGTGCTCGATCCTGCTCTCCTTCGCCCCGGTCGCTTTGATCGCCAGGTTGTCGTGGATAGGCCGGATGTGAAGGGACGCGAAGGAATTTTCCGCGTTCATACAAAAAATATTCCTATCGCTGAGGATGTTAAATTAGAAACTCTCGCAAAAGGAACCCCGGGTCTTTCGGGCGCAGATATTGCAAATCTTGTCAATGAAGCAGCGCTTCTTGCCGCACGACAGAACAGCAAGACCGTCAATATGCACCACTTTGAGGAAGCCAAAGATAAAGTGATGATGGGGACGGAACGCAAGAGCATGTTGATTTCCGATAGAGAAAAGAAAGTAACAGCGTACCATGAAGCCGGGCACGTGCTCGTCGCTAAGCATTTACCGGAAGCCGATCCTGTTCATAAGGTAACGATCATTCCACGCGGCAGAGCGCTCGGCGTAACGACGTATCTTCCTATTGACGAGAAGCACACGTACTCAAGGGATTACCTCGAGGCAATGATCACGTATGCGCTCGGTGGACGCGCGGCAGAGAAAATTATCTTCAATCAACTGACTACCGGCGCAGGTAACGACATCGAACGCGCAACGGAGCTTGCCCGCAAAATGGTATGCGAATGGGGCATGAGCGATAAACTTGGGCCGCTTGCATACGGAGCAAAAGAAGAAGAGCTCTTCCTTGGGCGCGAGATTACCCGCTCGCGAAATTTCAGCGAGCATACCGCCATTGCCATTGACAAAGAAGTGAAAAAAATCGTTCTCAGCGCTATGAAACGCTCCGATAAAATATTGAAGGAAGACATTGATACTCTCCATCGTCTCTCCAGCGTGCTGTTGGAGCGCGAAATTCTCGATTCGGAGGAGATAGATAAAATCATTCGCGGCGAAGAGCTACCTCCGATGGATAAGCGCAAGAACGGGCAGCCGGAAAATCCGGAAAGTGCTCCTGATGAAACATCCAGTTCTGTAAGTCGACCAGCGACGGGAACTTCACAAGCAGAAAGCTCCAAATCCAAAAAGGCGACATGAGTCAAGTGCCCTTTGGGTTAATGAATTCCAAATCACCTCAAGAGAGCGAGCTTCTCAAAGGCGGAGCAACGATTGATTATAAGTACGAGTTAATCCGCAAGACGATACATCTCTGCTCGCTTTCTATCCCCATCATTTATTTTTTCGTTTCAAAACAACAAGGGCTTATGTTGTTAGTCCCTGTTACGGCTGTGTTTTTTATTGTTGATTTGGCGCGTTATTATCACCCCCCTACGCGGGAATGGTTTTATCGCTGGTTCGGGTGGCTTTTAAGAAAGCACGAGTCGGACCATAGCAAAAAACGATTTACCGGCGCTACGAACATTCTCCTTTCCGCTATCCTGTGTGTTCTCATTTTCCCGAAAATCATTACCATCAACGCATTTGCAATCCTGATTATTTCCGACACAACTTCGGCGCTTATTGGTAGGCGTTTTGGTCGCAGGAAATTCTTCAGCAAAAGTCTGGAAGGTTCACTTGCTTTCTTTCTTTCTGCCATTGCAGTAATTTTGATCGCACCCAAGATCGAGCGATTGCCGCTTGAGTACATCATCGGTATTGCAAGTGGGGCAGTCGGGGCAATCGTGGAATCGCTCTCCGTTAAGATTGACGACAATATTTCCATTCCTCTCAGCATCGGGTTTGCGATGTGGGGATTATACGCTCTTCTCCTTCCTTCCGTGAATTTGTTTGCGCTTTAATAAAAAACAGAAGCCCTTTCTCACCGTTACCCGCCAGAGGCGGGTTAACATTCATAAGAGAAAAAGGGCTTTCAGGAAGATATGTAATTCGTTATTGAACGAATAGTCGGGGCACGCTCCTTATGAGCATATCTTTCAGCTGATCCGGTGATATGGGTTTTGCAATCACCTCGATAGCTCCTCGCTGTCTAAGCAACTCCTTGCTCGCAGAAGAATCAACACCGGTTACAATGCACACCGGAATCTCCTTTGTGCTTGGGTCCTGCTTCAACAGGTTCAAGAACTCGCCCCCATCCATACAGGGCATTGCATAATCTGATATGATGAGATGAGGTTTATATTTACGCGCTAATTCGTACGCCTCCTTTCCGTTTGATGCTTGCATGATAGTTGCATGGGGAAGAATACGGCGAAGATGGCGGGCATGAAGCACACGCACCCCCGGTTCATCATCCGCCACAAGAACCTTCATTCCCTCTTCTTGAATAAGTTTGGGAAACGTTACCGTAAATGTCGTTCCCTTTCCTTCCTCGCTCTTTACCTCAATATTGCCGCCGTGTTTTTGGACAATTTCATAACAAATAGGTAATCCTAACCCTGTTCCCTGCTCTCCTGCTAAGCCGGGCCTGGTGTACATTTCCTCGGCTTTAAACATTTTCGGCAAATCGCTTGCAGGAATTCCGACTCCTGTATCGCATACATCAATAGCCCAAAAATCTTTCGACTCTTGCGCTAACCTGATAGATATGTTCCCTTGGTTGGGTGTGAACTTCAAAGAGTTGCTGATCAAGTTCATAAAGACCTGTTGTAACAGTTGCGCGTCGCCACTGACATTCATATTCGTGGGTAAATTCATGCTAAGCTCAATTTCTTTTTGCTTTGCAGTTCCCGCCAACGCAATGATGCCCGATTGGACTGCATCGTATAAATCAATTTCTTTGATATCCAATTTGATGCGGTTGGTTTCGAGCCTCGACCAATCGAGGAGCTTATTGACCAACGCGAGTTGTTGTTTTGCGGACGCTTTGATGTAATTCATAAATTCTTTGTGCTCTTCCGGTTGTAAATGTTCGCCTTCGTTGAGAAGAATGTCGCAGAAACCCAAGATGCTCGTCAAGGGCGAACGCAAGTCATGCGAGAGAACTGAAAATAATTTGTTTTTTTGCACGTTAAGGCTCTTAAGGGTCTCCTCGGAGGCTTTTAACGTCTCAACATTGTGGCGTATTTGCTCTTCCAGTTCTTTGCGGGCTGTTATATCCTCAAGGATGCCTTCGTACATCACAACATTGCCCTTTTCGTCTTTGATCGCTCGCGAGTGTTCAAGGGTGGTGATAATCTTTCCGTCCTTCCTGCGCAAATTCAGTTCAAAATTGCTGCAATACCCTTCGATCTCCAGCACCTTACACAATATTTTCCTATCGTCAGGATTGACATAGAGGTCCGCCAAATTCATACCCGCCATCTCTTGAAGCGAGTCATATCCTAACAATCTTAACAACACACGATTTGCGTTAATAAGCTTTCCATTAACAGAGCTTTGGAACATTCCCTGTGCGGCGTTATCAAAAAGATCGCGATAGCTTTTTTCGCTCTTCTTTAGATCTCGCTCTGATTTTCTCCGAGTAGTTACGTCCCGGATAATGGTTAAGAGAAGTTTTTTACCGTCACCTGATTCGACAAAAGAGCTGGAGACCTCCACATCTCTGACATCGCCTGACCACAAGATCAGCCTATGCTCAACAAATGTCTTCAACTGCTTAGAGGAAAATCGTCGCTTATAAGCTTGGAATAATCTTTTCGCATCCAATCCGCCATTCCATACAATGGCAAACGGCTGTCCAAGAAGCTGGTTCTCGGATAATCCAACAATGCGGCAAAAAGCTTGGTTAACTTTGGCGAGGGTGCCTTCTTCATCCGTTAGCGTCATTCCATCAATGGAATTCTCCCAAACTGATTCGAACAGTTTATCGGAACTCCAATACGATTCTTTACTCTTGAAATGCTTATTCCGCCATTTAAAGACAATAGGTGGCTGATCCGTTCGCGGCGGTGTAAATTCTAATATGTTCGACGAGCTTAACGGGATACTCAAGTTGACCATCCGTTTTTAAGGCTTTGTTGGACCCTTTCATTTTAAGGGTTCAAAGCGGATGCCAACAAAAACGGCTCATTGTAAATCAATTTAAGGAAATTTTACAGGGGGGATATGTAAATTCTACAAAGCATAAAGGTGAAAAAGGTACACACGCAAGGAGAGTTGAGGATATGATGAATGTGAAGATGGGCTATATCCACGCTTGGGTGGATAGAGAAACGGGGAGATTTATCATAGGGGGCGAGACATGACTCACCCCTCCATACACATGCTTCGCAAGGTTGAATGAGCTTCTAAAAATAATTCTCGAGAAGCGAATTTAACTGCAGCCGTACTCCGGGGGAACAAAATTTTTGTCGGTTGCATAGACTACTTGTCCGGCAACTGAGTATTTACCCTTCACCAATACGCTGTACCACCGCCTGCCTGCTTCAACAAGAACAATCACTGCGCAAGCCATGATAATGACGGTCAAGGTTGAGTTGATATATCCTTGCACGGCGGTCTTTGGATTAGCAGTCATCGGGAGAAAATTATCGAAAATATTAAGCCAACAGGCGACGAGTGTAGTGATTGACACAAAAAGCATGGGAACAAACGTTATCCATGCATAGCGCGCTTTGCCCGAGTTGATGATTGCGCTTGTAGCAACCGCTAATGCTACACCCGCCAACAATTGATTCGCAGTACCGAACATCGGCCAGATGCTACTAATGCTTCCCGCCCAGATAAAATACGCCCACGCAAACACTACGACAGCGCTCGAAATAATTGCGCCCGGAAGCCAGTTTGTTCTCTCGAATGGTTTCCAGAGACGACCGACAAACTCTTGGACAAGGAATCTTGCCACCCGCGTGCCCGCATCAATTGTCGTAAGAATAAATAACGCCTCAAACATAATGGCAAAATGATACCAGAACGACATCAAGCCTCTCATGCCGGGGATGGCTGAGAAAATTTGAGCAAACCCCACTGCTAATGATACGGCGCCACCGGGGCGTCCCGCTACCACTTCCCCGACTTCGCTTGAAAGCTCTTGAAGATTGACGGTCTGCATACCAAGCGCTTGGAATTTTTCCGGTAAAAGATTGATGGCAAAATAATCACCTGGGAATAGCGAGCTTGCCGCAATCAAGGCGATGACACCGACGAGACCTTCCATCAGCATCGCACCGTAGCCAATTGTTCGAGCATCTGTTTCCTTGTTCAACATTTTCGGTGTGGTGCCGGAAGAAACCAGCGCATGAAATCCTGAAATCGCTCCACAAGCGATGGTGATGAAAACAAACGGATAAATTTTACCGGGGATAATAGGTCCGCCGCCATGAATAAATTCCGTTATAGCGGGCATTTTTAATTCAGGCGCAACGATGAACACACCGATGACGAGAGCGGCTATTGTGCCGATTTTCATGTACGAACTCAGATAATCTCTCGGCGTAAGAAGCAACCACACGGGAAGCACCGAAGCAAAAAAACCATATACAGCAATTGAAATGATAATGCCCTCTCGTGAAAGCGTAAAATACGGGCTGAGAAATGATCCCGGGATAAGGCTGCCTAAATATACACATGCAAGCATTCCAATAACGCCGATAACGCTTGCTTCAGCGACTTTCCCCGGTCGAATGCGATACATCCAGAGCCCGACAAAAAGGGCGATGGGGATCGTCATAGCAATTGTAAAAGTGCCCCATGAGCTTTCGCGCAGTGCGTTCACAACAGCAAGACCAAGTCCAGACAAAGCGATAATGACAATAATCAAAATCGCGATGGAACTGATGACACCTGCCAGCGGGCTGATTTCATTGCGGGCGATTTCCGCAAGAGACTTCCCCTTTCTCCGAATGGAGGCGGCGAGAATAACAAAATCATGGACTGCGCCACCAAGGCACACGCCGATCACAATCCAGAGAAATCCAGGCAAGTAACCAAACTGGGTCGCAAGCACAGGACCTATTAGCGGACCCGCTCCAGAAATTGCTGCAAAATGATGACCAAACAGCACCCATTTGCTGGTGGGGTGATAGTTCTGTCCATCTTTTAACTCGTGGGCAGGGGTTTGCCGCATGTCATCCAGCATTACAATCTTCGCAGCAATAAATGCACTATAATAACGATATGCAATTGCCATTGCACACAACGCTACGATGATGAAGGGAAGTGCATTCATAAATGAGCAACCGTAAGTTTAGTGAGGGTTAATTTGGAAGTATTTTTCAAGAAATGATTTTATCGGATGTGATCAGCTTTACCCCCGCACGTTTCATTTCGTCTAGCGCTTTTTCGCCATCATTCGGCTGGATATTGACTGCGGCAACCGCATCGGTAATAACGTACGTGGTGAGACCGCTCTTTGCCGCATCAAGCGCCGATGCTCGCACACAGTAGTCAGTTGCAAGGCCGGTTACATACATTTCCGTAACACCTTTCGACTTTAAATACTCCTGTAGATTATGATTCGTCGCCTCGTATGCAGAGTAGCCGTCGTCCTTGTTGCCGGTCCCCTTCAAAAATACCTGCTGAATCTTAGCACTTTGCAACTGTGGGTGAAATTCCGCTCCTTTTGAATTCTGCACACAGTGAACGGGCCATTTTTGAAAATGCACCGTTTGGCTTGGATGCCAATCCTTCGACGCGACGATAATATCAAACTCCTCGATCAGCTTGTTGATAACGGGAACAACTTTATTCCCTTCGGGAACCGCAAGCGAGCCGCCGGGGCAAAAATCATTTTGCACATCTACCACTAATAACGCCTTCAAGTTTTCAGCCTACCTTCCTACACCATTTGTCGTTGAAACTCTTCAACTAATTTTGTTCGTAAATTTATGAGATTTTGTGTAATACCGACTTTATAAATATGAGGGTATTCAAATCGTTTATGCTCCACAGCAAGATGCAATAAACGCTTCTTCACATATTCGGCGCTCTCCAAAGTAGAATTTTTCACAAGTGCTTTTCCATGTTCCATTACCCTCTGCATCAGTAATTCTGAAGTGCAATGCTTCAGGTTGCTTTTTTGTTCTGGGAAAAACGGATGGATAATATTCTCCGGAGCCGATTCATTCTCCAAGGCAACTGCATCGGCATAAAAAAGTCCATCGCCATTTAAAAACCGGAAAATTTTCTTCACATCCGGCAGGGTGAGCTTTGCATAGTTTTCGGAAAATTTCAAGCGCGGCACACCACCGGACATGCTTAATTTATAAACGCCATCGAGCGCGGCGGAGTTCTGTCCCGTGATCAACCGAGTCCCGACACCAAATACATCAATAGGAGCCTCTTGCTCAAACAAGCTGCGGATAACATATTCATCCAACTGATTGGAAACGACGACTTTCACATAATTCAATCCGGCAGCATCAAGCATTTGGCGGGCATGCTTGCTAAGATACGCTAAATCGCCGCTATCAAGGCGAATAGCGATAAGACGGTTGCCGGTCTTCTCAAGTTCTTTCGCAACAGTAATGGCATTAGGGATACCGCTCTTGAGTGTGTTGTACGTATCCACTACTAAAACGCACTTGTCCGGATAAATTTCGGCAAATTTTCGGAACGAACTTAACTCATCGCCGAAGCTCTGAACCCAAGAGTGAGCCTGAGTTCCTGATACAGCGAGGTCATGGTGAAACGCCGTAAACACGTTCGACGTTGCATCAATCCCGCCGATAATTGCCGCCCTCGTTGCGTGAATTCCGCCAAGCCCTTGAGCGCGTCGCAGTCCAAAATCAACCACCCGCTTATTTCCTGCCACAGTTTTAATACGCGAAGCTTTCGTTGCGATGAGAGATTCGAAATTCAAAAGATTCAGAAGCAGGGTTTCGATGATTTGGGCTTCAATCAATGTTCCCTCGACTCTCAGCAACGGCTCCAGCGGAAACACGATCTCGCCCTCTTTCACGGACGAAATATTCCCTTTAAATCTGAACACTTTGAGGTAGTTGAGAAATTCTTGTTTGAAGCCGAGGCTTTTGAGGTATTCAATATCTTCATCATCGAATTTAAACGCCTCAATCATTTCCAACACATCGCTCAAGCCCGCAAAAACGACATAGCCGCCATTAAATGGATTTGCGCGGAAAAAATAATCGAAGCAGCTCGATGTGTCAGCCATGCCCGAAAGAAAATACCCTTGAGCCATCGTAAGCTGGTAGTAATCGGTGTACATCGCGGTATGTTTATCAAGTAAATTCATTTTCAAAATGCGTTACGAATCAATGTAATGTTCGGTTTCCCCTTTTCATAACGTATAGCAACGACATCGAATCGGCACGGTTGGTCTTCAATCCCGTTCTCAAACAAGTACCCCTCTGCAACATTTCTAATCTGTCCCTGTTTTTCGGGAGTAACAGACTCTTCCGGTGAGCCAAAGGCTTTGCTGGTGCGCGCCTTCACTTCCACAAAAACAAGCTCATCTCCATCCTTCGCTATGAGATCAATCTCACCCCGCTCGAAGCGATAGTTGCGCTGAAGGATTAGATAACCATTTTTTTCCAGAAATTCAGCAGCTAAATTTTCTCCGATGGCTCCCTGTGCGCGTTTGTTTACTCTCTTCCGAGCCTTTGTCGCGCTTGTACGTACCGTCACCTTACTCATTGTGAAAAATAAGCGAAAATGTACAGTAACGATGCCGTTCCATCTATGGTTGGCTCGTTGGTAGAATAATCTCCAATATCATCATGATAAACGACTGCAGAACTTTGGAATTTCGCAAAGCGGTCATCCTTCGTCAATCTGAGTCCCTTGAGGTTGTTGAAAATCGAACCGTACACGGGTCCATCTACCAATGCTCCGGTTAATCGTATGCCAAGCTCTTTTGTAACGACACTATGAGGATCAGTTGGGTGACTGCCTCTTTCCGGTATCCCGATGATAAAACTTTGTCCCCAAGGGTTTCTTCCTAACAGCCAGTCCCTTGCCGCAAAGAGCAAACCATCAAACTCATTTGAACCCGACATCTTCTTATACCATATCGCCTGTGTAATAAGACCCGTAGCAAGATTGTTAGAGACCCAGATAAACGGCACTCCGTATCGAAACGCGTTTTGCTCCGCTTTCTTTTGCGCCTTCAATAATCCTTGGCGATAAAAATTTTTCAAAACCGCTTTGACGTTGTTATTGACATGGGGGAATAATTCATAATGCCCAGGATTGACGTACGGGAAATATTCATAGTGCTTCGCAGTGTCTTTCCCCATCCATGAGCTATCAGCCGCAAGGATTGAATACTTTATCGCCTCGTTAAGGTAGAGCTTTTGTTTCGTTGATTTATATAGTTCTACCGCCGCCCATTCGAGGTCGTCGTAGTACGTTACCTCGTGAAAACGGTAGGGAGCTTTCCCCGGCACTGATTCGGAAGTTCCCGGTTTTTCTTTTCCCAGTCCATACAGCTCGACGGCTTTTTTCAGCAAGAGATCGGCGAAGTGAGCATCCTTTAACTGATTTCTCCATATTGATGAAGCAAGAGCAAACACCGCCGCCGATCTTCCAGCTATGTTCGCAACTCCAGTTGAGCTATTAAAATACTTGTCCAGCCCTTGCGGCACACCGGTCGCAAAATAGACGGGGCGATTTTTCCCTTTGCCCCAACCATAATCGGTATTGTCCCTAAACGGCAGATCCCAAAATGAATGGTCACGGTCATCGGCGGATTGGTGGTAAAGCTTCCCTTGTTCGGGATTCATTTTCAGCATCCAATCCAAGCCCCACTTAGCTTCATCCAAAATATCCGGTATATCATTACTGCGCGGCTGCCCCAGACTGTTCAACGTATCCACCCATAAGGCGGGATAATCTCGATATGCAAGCAGTTGAATCCCCACGGTGTAACTTGTTGTAATTAAAAAACGAAGATAGTCGGATGCATCATGATAACCGCCGACATTATCCACAAATTTTCCATTGTCAGGTCCCCCAACAGCTATCCCGTCTAATTGATGGCATGTCGTGTCAAAAATAGGATTATAGCCGCATCGCTGTTCAAGAAGATAGAACGAAGGGTAGCCGAGATAATACCTAAACGCCTTTTTAGTGATGGGGAACTGGACTGACTCGGTACCGCCGATTTGAATGACATAATTTCCTTCTTTTTTGAGTTTGGAAAAATCAGCAACATAAGCAAAGGGGAGCTGCCCATACGCTCTCTTTGAGCGTTGCAACTTCGCCTGATACTCAGGTTTTCCCATGGCTTGCTCAAGAACTTGAAATTGCACCCCGTTAAGGTCCGTTTCCGATAGCACGACGGCAGTTTTTATATCGCCTGGGAGAAAGCCGATTTGGCTTATCCGAATAACCGGCTGAGCAACGAGTGTACAGAATGGAAGAAGCAAGAAGATTATTTTTTTCATTGTTTGGTTTTAGAATCTCACGTCCCGAAGGGATGGCTTCGCCACAAAGACGCCCGCCTGCCATCGGGCAGGCTAAGTCGCAAAAGATTAAAAGAAATGGGACGCGGAAAATGCAGAAAAAGCTAATAAAAGCACATTATTTTAAAAATAATTTTTCAGTGCAAATACTTTTTTTCTGATTTTTCAGCGTCCTATTCTTTTCGTGAGAAAATCTTTCAAATTTGCGGCACCCGAAAGCTTCTCCGATGAATCTCGCACAACCCATATTGATGAATAGCTTCCACATGCCGCTTTGTGCCGTATCCTTTGTGTTGGGCAAAGCCATACACGGGAAATTGCTCATGATACTCCCTCATCAGGCTATCCCGCGTTACTTTCGCGATGATGGACGCGGCGGCAATAGTGAATGATTTTGCATCCCCATCTATAATATTTTCGAATCGCAGTGAGTCGTGATTAAAGCTGTTGCCGTCGGCTAAAACGAGCTGAGGAACAATGGCAAGCTTCTCAATGGCTTTTCTCATGGCAAGAATAGACGCTTGATAAATGTTGATCTTATCAATCACTTCATGGCTCACGATTCCTACGCCTACCCCAATCGCTTGTTCATAGATTAGATGGAAAAGCTTTTCTCTTTTCTTCTCGCTCAGTTTTTTTGAATCATCAACACCTTCCATAAAAATATCTTTCGGAAAGACCACCGCGGCGGCAACAACGGGACCCGCCAAAGGACCTCTCCCCGCTTCATCAACGCCGACGATCGTTTCGATCCCACGTTGCCAGTGTGAGCGCTCGATCTCTAAAAGATGAATGGTTGATGTATTTTCAGCAGTTGAGGTATCCATTATTCAAGAACCAAAAAAGATGGCGGCTAATCCCACGACCATGGTCAATTTTAACGTCATGCTCAACTTGTTTAAATTTTCAGGACTCCAGCTTCGCCACATCGAAACAAGAACGTACAGCAATGCAAAGTCAACAACGGAAACAATTAACAAATATGTCGAATTATAAACGCCACCCGAATACGGCAACAACGTTGCACCAATTAAACATATTATAACGAGCGATGCGAGAAGAAGCGTGGGGCGGACGCCATGTTTCACCGGCAGGGTGTTTGCATGTCCTCGGGCATCCCCTTCAATGTCTTCGGCGTCTTTTACCAGCTCGCGCGCAAGATTAATAAGAAACGCGAACAACGCGGGGATCCAAGATTTTTCCACATTGCCGATCACAACTGCGCCGTACACAAACGCCAATCCCGTCATAATTGCCACTAAGATATTACCGATAAGCATTTTTCGTTTGAACAAACGGCTGTAAAAAAATAACGATACGACCCAGAACAATGCAATGGCAAATGTAACAGGACTGAGGAAC
>JACQBK010000086.1 GCA_016194505.1 Ignavibacteriales bacterium
ACCAACCGATGAAGCAACATTAAAGAATTTCTACCGTAGGGTTCATCCGGGGGGTATTGGATGGAAGCCTATCGCCAAATTATTGCCCGATGTGAAGGGCGATTCCGGCTACGCAGGCTTGTTCTTAAACTGGATCGCGGGCATCGTTCTTATTTATATGATGTTATTCGGTGTCGGTAAATTGATCTTTGGTCAAACCGGACAGGGGGCTTTGTTCATTATCATCGGCTTGCTTGCCGCCGGTGTTATATATTGGGATTTATCCAAACGAGGATTTGAAAAGTTAGTGAAGTAATTGGAAAACAAAGTAAAAAGTGAAAAGTTAAAAGTAAAAAAACTTTTCAAAAAATAGCTAAATAATTACAAAGCATAATTTTTTTTAGTCACCCCACTCACGTAATCGAGGTTGCACTTTATGTCTTCTTCCATCAAGCTTTTTTTAGCGTTTGCAGTTCTTGTCATCGTTGCCGTCTATCTTTTCTTTCAGCTTGTTCCTCAAACAGCGGATACTCTGTACGTCAATGGGCGGATTTATACCATGAACACCGCCAACACGGTGGCTGAGGCTCTTGCAGTTCAGGGAGATCGAATTATCGCTGTCGGTTCTACGGCTGAGATTCAGAAAAAAATTAAAGCAAAAAACGTTGTTGACCTTCAAGGGAAAACGGTTTTCCCGGGATTGATTGATGCGCACGGGCACATGATGAGCCTCGGCGTTGCGACATTAACTGTGGATTTGGTAGGCGTCTCCTCTGAAGCAGAAGCCGCGGCACGCGTAAAGGACCGGGTTGACCAGTCTCAATCGGAACGCTGGATACGAGGAAGAGGATGGGATCAAAACCGCTGGCAATCAAAAAAATTTCCAACGCATGAAGTTTTGGATAACGTTGCGCCGAATAATCCCGTATTGCTTTCCCGCGTGGATGGGCATGCGGTGTGGGTGAATAAGCGCGCGCTCGAGATTGCAGAAATCACAAAGGAAACGCCTGACCCAGATGGAGGAAAGATTGTGCGGGACGCCCAGGGAAATCCGACTGGAGTATTTGTTGACAACGCGATGAGGCTGGTCGGGAAATTCCTTCCACCGCTTTCCGATGAGGAAGCTACGCAGGCAATGAATCTTGCCGTGCAGGAATGTCTCAAGTACGGAATTACGACTGTTCATGATATGGGTGTTGATGCGAAAGAGATCGAGCTTTATCAGCATCTCATTGATAACAATCAATTTCCTTTTCGCGTGTATGCTGTCATCGGAGGTTCGGGAGCGACATGGTCGCAATACATCGGCACGGATTCCTCCGGGATTAAAAAACAACAGCTCATCGGTTACGGTGGAAATAAACTGTGGGTGAAAGCAATTAAATTATACATTGACGGCGCACTTGGTTCTCGCGGCGCGGCATTGCTTGAGCCGTACAGTGACGATCCTGAAAATCGCGGACTTACCGTAACATCAGAGGAAGCCCTTCGCAAAACGATAGATGAAGCGTTACAACATGGATTTCAAGTGTGCACCCATGCTATCGGGGATCGAGGAAATCATATTGTGCTCAATACGTATGAAGCCGCCCTCAAAGCGCATCCGGTGAAGGATCATAGATTAAGGGATGAGCATGCTCAGGTCCTTTATGCCAATGATATTCCGCGTTTCAAACAGCTTGGTGTTATTCCCAGTATGCAGCCGACGCATTGCACTTCCGATATGTATTGGGCGGAAGCGAGATTGGGCCCCACACGAGTACTTGGCGCCTATGCTTGGCGCTCGTTGCTCGAAACGGGAGTCGTTATAGCCGGTGGTTCTGATTTTCCGGTAGAGCATGCGAATCCTATGTTTGGCATATATGCGGCGGTTACCCGCCAGGACCAGCAGGGCAAGCCTCAAAATGCCGATGATGTGCGGGCTGGGTTTCAAGTTTCACAGGAGGGAATCAAAGACCCATCGGCTTTTGATGGTGGATGGTATGCGTCCCAAAAAATGACGCGTGAAGAAGCTATTCGCTCTTTTACTTCATGGGCGGCATACGCAGGTTTCCAGGAAAATCTTCTGGGGTCATTAGAAAAAGGAAAATTAGCGGATTTTATTATACTCAATAAAGACATTATGACCGTCCAGCCTCTTGAAATTGTCAATACGGTGGTGGAACGCACATTTGTTGGTGGAAAAGAAGTCCATAACGTTAGTGTTCACGAGGGGGCAAAATAATCTCGCCGAAATAGCCTTAGAAAGTAAAAAAAACGTTGAACGAAGCTGTTGTTTTTACTATGAAAAATTTGTAAGTTTTGTCGCTTGTTTAAGGATTAGTTAAGGGAAAAAAGGTTCAATGCCATATAAAGTGCTTGTTGCCGATGATGATGAGGGGCAACGCAAATCCCACGGGTTTGCCTTAGAAGTGTGTACGGCGATTCTTGAGGATGAAATTACTATTGTTGAAGCCGCCACAAGCGTTGAGGCTTGGGAAAAGATTAAATCTGAAGTGTTCAATCTGATTATTATGGATAATGACTTTAAGGATACGAACCTGAAAGGTCACTTGCCCGGAATTGCCCTTCTTCAACTATCGCGTCGTGAGGGAGTCAACCGTAGCTCGCCGATATTTTTCTGCAGTGCCGATGCTTATGACACATTGAAATCCATGGTCGAAAAATACGGCGGCGTCTATATGCCGAAAGTGGGTTACGATATTGAAAAAGCGGCTCAGCTTTTTGCAGATAAGATGAAGGTGAAGAAGAAATAGCAAGGATTGTGTTATCGGTCATTTACAAAGGTCACCAAGGGGTGACCTTTGTGCTTTAGGACACAATTGTTGCTCTGTTGCGCCCACATTCTTTTTTATTCCAACTTGCGCTTTCCTCTAAATAGTTTTACATTTTCGTATCCCCAATCCCTTACTATTACTTTGGAGCCACTGTGTTCGAGCGTTGTTTAAATGAAGCGGAAAGGATTCTCGCGTCAGATAAAGATGTCATAGTGCCGGTAAAAAAAGTGTGGATGCAGGTTGGAAAGCAGGGGAAGAAACAGGGATTTGAAACTCCGGTGCTTGCAGATTTTACCGCAATGTTGGAAGCAGATACGCGTTTTGAGTTTATGCCTTCCCAGCCGCCCGTGGATGGCATGTTCAAAGAAGCCGCCGATGAAAAGCAAGCGGTTGAAGAAGCTGAGATGGAAAGCCTTGGTTTTTATTCCGGCGACAGGGTTAAGTTGCGAAGCATTGAGTTGACTCCGGAACTTATCGGCGATCTCATCAGGAGAAAAGTTGATATGACGATGAGTGCTCTCACCCAAGCATGGGAAAAACGCCCCGCCGACGATCAGGAAGCGGAAGATCAGCTGCTGGAAATTCTTGCGAAGACACAAAAACTGCAGCGCGAAGTAAAGGAAACATTTTCCGACAATCGAATGAAAGAGCTAAGCACCGCGCTGAAGAAAACCAAGAAGAAACCCTCACCGAAAAAGTCAAAAAAAACATCCGTCGCTAAAACGCGTTCAGTTCAGAAAAAAAGCCGACCGAAGAAACGTACTCCCTCCAAAAAATCAACACGAGGTAAAAAGAAGTAATGTTGCAAGAGAAAACTCGGGTCTGGACTGTTCGTGATTTAATGAAGTTTTCCATTGATCATTTGCAACGGCGCGGCTTTGACGAAGCCCGATTGAATGTTGAGTTGCTTCTTTCCCATGCGCTCAAATGCCAGCGTATTCAACTTTATACAAATTTTGACAAACCGTTAACACCGGAAGAACTAAAAGTGTTTCGCTCGTTCTATGAGCGAAGGCTTAACCGGGAGCCTGTACAATATATTATTGGTTCCACGAGCTTTATGGGGCTTCAGTTTCAGGTAGATACGCGAGTGCTTATTCCACGCCCCGAAACCGAAACCCTTGTCGAACAGGCTATGTTTGTGTGCCAAAGAATTTCACCAAGTCAAGCGATTTCAATTATCGAAGTTGGCACAGGGAGCGGCAATATTGCTGTTGCCCTTGCGAAATTTGTTAAGAACGCTGTTGTCACAAGCATTGAGACAAGCCTTGAGGCGCTTGAAGTTGCACGGCTTAATGCGGAGTTTCACAACGTTCAGGATAAAATCACATTTGAACATATAGATGTTTTTGAGCCGGTTGACCAGCTTCTCTTGAAGCGCTTTGATATTCTTGTCAGCAACCCGCCGTATGCTTCAAAAGATGATTGGGAACAATTGCAGCAGGAGGTGAGGAAGTTCGAGCCTCGCGTCGCCGTAAGCGATTGGAAAGATGGGTATGAATTTTATCGCCGGCTGATAGAGCTTGCGCCGTATCTTTTGCGTGATGGCGGCATGATGCTCCTTGAAATCGGCTTCGGTCAGTCGGAAAAAATAATAAGCGTGATGCAGCAAGCCGGTTTCTTTGATTGTTCCGTTGTTCCGGATTTGCAGGCAATTCCCCGTGTTGTCATTGCCTCTTGTCATGCAACAACGAGGAACAAAGGGTTTGCTAACTAAGGATTTTCACTACACACCATTTCCATGCGCGCTCTCATCCAACGTGTAACAAAGTCTTCCGTTTCCATCAATGGTGCGGTGCATAGCTCCATCGGTAGGGGAATTCTCATCCTGCTCGGTGTGAAGCAAGGTGACAGTCAAGAAGATGCGAAATACTTAGCAGAGCGCTGCGCAGCGTTGAGAATTTTTGACGACGATCAGGGGAAGATGAATCTTTCTGCCCGGGATGTCAACGGCGAAGCGATGGTCGTATCGCAGTTTACGTTGTATGGCGACACGCGAAAAGGAAATCGCCCAAGTTACACCGACGCCGCCCCACCGGAAACTGCGGAAGCCTTGTATGAGCAATTTGTTCGTGATTTGAAAACCGCACTAGGTGATACCAAAGTGGCAACGGGCGTTTTTAGAGCGATGATGCATGTTGGGCTTGTGAATGACGGACCTGTAACAGTAATAGTCGAAAGCAAAAGTTAAGAAATGTTGAGAGACTGCTGAAGGTGAAACCTGTCCGCCTCTGGCGGAGACCTTCGCAAGGTTGCTTTTCTTGTTCACGCCTAATCAATTGACTTTAATTTTCCATCAACCCTGTAAAATACCGTGCGCGTTCTTCTTCTTTTCTTGGATGGTGTCGGCATTGGTAAGTCGGATGGAACGATTAACCCTTTCTTCAAAGCTCACCTTCCCAATCTGCGGTCGCTGTTAGGGGGCGAGCTTCCTCACTCAAAACTCAAAAGAATTTCTACTGCCCGCGCCGAACTAACACCGGTCAATGCAACTCTTGGTGTGTCGGGACTTCCTCAAAGCGGCACAGGGCAAACGGCTATATTTACAGGCGTTAACGCGTCAAAATTTATTGGCAAGCACTTCGGTCCTCATCCTACCACAACATTACGACCTGTTGTTGAAGAAAAAAATATTTTCCAACGCTTAAAATTGGCTCATAAATCGGTTTGTTTTGCGAATGCTTTTCCGAAGCAATTTTTTGAATACACCAGCTCGGGGACTCGCAGGCTGACCGTTACAACGCTTTCCTGTCAGTTTTCAGGTGTCCCTCTTTTGACGGGTGAATCCCTTCGCAAAAACGAAGCAATCTCCGCGGATATTACCAGAACGCATTGGCCGAAATTAGGCTATCCTGAGCTTCCCACCGTTTCTTCCGAAGAAGCAGGGCGCCATCTTTGGTCAATTACTGCAAGGCACGATTTTACATTGTTCGAGTATTGGCTTACCGACCATGCGGGTCATAGCCGGGATATGAATTTCTCCGTGGACATTTTGGAAAGATTCGATGGTTTGCTCGGCGGGTTGCTGGGAAAATTTGATTTTGCAAACTCGCTCCTTGTGCTTATTAGCGACCATGGAAATATTGAAGACCTTTCCACAAAATCCCATACCCGCAATCCTGTCCCTTGTATTGTTGTAGGAGGAAAACGCAAAGAATTTTCTGCTCACGTTCAGAATCTCACTCATATTACTCCGACAATATTAAAATTCCTCGAAGTGTAATGGAACAAGGCTTTTTCAAAAAAAGACCCGCGCTTAAGCTTGCACTGTTATTTATAAGTGGAGTCTTGGCTGCCCAGTATATTCCACTTCCACCCGTTGTGCTATATGGTCCCATTGTGATACTCTTTTGTGTTTATGTGATTTTTATTTCTCTATGGAAAGATTCTTTTGTGCCGGTGTTAGCGTTGAATCTTATTGTAATAGCGATAGGGTTCTTTCTTCACACGGTGCAATTAAAGAAAATTGAGTTGGAGCGACTCCTTCCGCACAAAGAACACGAGGCTATTTCTTTTCAAGGAAGAATTGACATAGAGCCATTTGAAAAAGGAACATACCATCAGCTTGTCGTAAAAACTTCATCTGTTACATTAGATGATTGGAAACGAAATATAACCAGACGTATTCTTTTGTACGCGAAAACAGCCGCGGATCCGGAGCTGTATAACAATCTTCATGTCGGCTCGGTCATAGCGGTGCGAGGGATATTAGAACCGTTCCCGGCTTCGCACAATCCCGGTGAGTTT
This sequence comes from Ignavibacteriales bacterium, assembly GCA_016194505.1. Classification (GTDB taxonomy): domain Bacteria; phylum Bacteroidota; class Ignavibacteria; order UBA10030; family UBA10030; genus JACQBK01. The sequence continues at coordinate 6,504 of JACQBK010000086.1, forward strand.
GATTACGGCAGATATCTTGAATTACAAGAAGTTGAGGGAGTGGCTCGCGTAACAGAAAAGGACGGTATTCGGGTCCTTGATTCGTTGGAAAGTTTTAATCTAACATCGTTCTTTGCCTCGCTACGAAGAACATACTCGGACGTGCTTGAGCGTTACAGCGCACCGCAGCAAGCGAATTTTTTAAAGGGAGTTTTGCTGGGGGATCGCGGCGATATAGCTCCCGAATTAAAGCAATCGTTTATTGATACGGGCACGATTCATATTCTCGCCGTATCCGGTTTCAATGTGGGGATTATCGCGTTGATTTGTTTTTCAGTGTTCAGCCTCTTCCGCTTGCCGAAAGTCGTTATCGCGGTTGCTACCGCAGGAGTCATCGTAGCACATATGTTCTTAACGGGCGCAACGGCATCGGTTGTTCGAGCGACGATTATGGCTTCGGCGCTTCTCATCGGTGCACTGGTTGAGCGTAAAACTGATATTTATAATTCGCTCAGCGTGGCGGCATTGATTATTTTGCTATGGGACCCCAAACAAATGTTTGATGTGGGGTTTCAACTTTCGTTTGCTGCCGTTTTTTCTATTGTTTATTTTTATCCTTTACTCGTTCAGTTGATAAAGAAAATTCCTGAGCAGTACGCAAAAATAAAATGGATTGATTATGCGTTAAAATTGTTGGCTGTTTCGCTTGCGGCGCAATTGGGAACAATTCCTTTTACAGCCTATTATTTCGGACGTGTCTCTGTCGTATCGCTCGTAGCAAATCTCATTGTTGTCCCGTTGGTGGGCTTCAACACAATTTTGGGCTTTATAACGATTGTCGTTTCGTTCGTTTCCCCTTGGGTTGCCGGACGCTATGCGGTGTTTAACAATATGCTTGTTACTCTCCTTCTTTTGTGTGTCAGGATAGCATCAAAGGTTCCGCTTGCGTATGTTGAAACCGCAAATCTTACTGCGAGTTTTCCATTCTTTTATTACATTGGAGTCGTTGGTGTTTTCAATATCAATAAACCGCGGTTTGTGAAGAGCGCCCTTATACTGCTGTTAGTGGTGTTCAACGTCGTAACCTTCAGCAAGATTTTTGCTTATAGGGAACCGGCGCTTGTGCTCACCGCGCTCGATGTTGGGCAAGGCGACGCGTTATTACTTGAGCTTCCGAACGGCAAGCATATTTTAATTGATGCAGGTGCTAAAAGGAATACGTATGATGCGGGTGAGAGGGTTGTCGTTCCTTTCTTAAAACGAAAGGGGATACACTCATTGGATGCTGTGTTTATTACCCATGCGCATAGTGACCACCTTGGCGGAGTGGGTTCTTTATTAAGGCATATTCGGGTAAATCGAATTATCGAGGCTGGTGTCGGCAACGGAGGAGAGTTGTATAACAGAACAAAGGATGCTGCTCAAGAGTTGAATATTCCAATTCAAAAAATAAACGCAGGTGCCGCGTTGGATTTTGATCCCAACGTTCGTATGTATGTTCTGCATCCGCGCTTACCCGCTGACTCGACAACGCATCTCAATAACGCTTCCATCGTTTTGAAGGTAGTGTATGGTAACACTTCCTTTTTATTGGCTGGAGACGCGGAATTAGAAGCAGAAGGAAAAATGATCGAGCGTTACGCTCCGTTGCTTTCTTCCGACGTGCTCAAAGTCGGACATCACGGAAGTATAACAAGTTCAAGCAGAAAGTTCGTGGAAAAAGTAAAGCCGGCGTTTGCGATTATTTCTGTTGGACGATATAATAGGTTCCGACATCTCTCGCGCTTGGTTATTGAAAGTTTGAAAGCGCATACTGTGAAAGTTCAAAGAACCGATCACGCTGGGGCTATTATCATGCGAAGCGATGGGGCAACAGTAGAGCGTGTACAATGGAGGAGAACATATTTTGATTGAACAACGATGCAGGAGAGACAATGGATAATTCGTTACAAGAAAAGAAGAAACGTTGGGAGTCGGAGAAGGTGAAACCGGCTTTGCAAAAACTTCCGGAACGAAAGCGGCCGTTTGTGACCGACTCTGGCATTGAAGTCGAGCGGCTTTACACTCCGGAAGAGCTCGATTACGCAGAGCGATTGGGATTCCCCGGTGAGTATCCATTTACCCGCGGCATATATCCTTCGATGTATCGCAACCGGTTTTGGACGATGCGCCAATACGCCGGCTTTGGCTCGGCGGAAGAATCTAATCAGCGCTACAAATATTTGATTGAGCATGGGACGACGGGGCTTTCAGTGGCGTTTGATCTTCCGACGCAAATGGGGTACGATTCTGACCACCCGATGGCGGAGGGGGAAGTGGGGAAAGTCGGTGCTGCAATTGATTCTCTCTCGGATATGGAAACCTTGTTTGACGGCATACAACTTCAAAAGATAACGACTTCAATGACGATCAACGCAACGGCGCCGATTTTGCTTTGCATGTACGTTGCTGTTGCAAAAAAACAAGGAGCCGACCTCAAAAAAATCTCCGGCACGATCCAAAATGACATCTTGAAAGAGTACATTGCGCGTGGCACCCATATTTATCCGCCGCAATCGTCTATGCGGTTGGTTACCGATGTGTTCGAATGGTGCAGCAGCGAATTGCCGAAGTGGAATACTATTTCCATCAGCGGCTACCATATTAGGGAAGCGGGGGCAACCGCAGTGCAAGAAGTGGCGTTTACGATCACGAACGCGATTGCCTATGTGCAAGCAGCTATTGACCGCGGCTTGGATGTGGATCAATTTGGCGGACAACTTTCATTCTTCTTTAATGCTCATAATAATTTCTTTGAGGAGGTGGCGAAATTCCGAGCGGCGCGGAGAATTTGGGCAAACATCATGAAGGAGCGTTTCGGCGCAAAGAACGAGGAAACGATGAAACTCCGCTTCCACGCTCAGACCGGCGGGGCGACATTAACGGCGCAGCAAATTGATAACAACGTTGTGCGCGTGACCCTTCAGGCGTTAGCGGCTGTGGTAGGAGGGTGTCAATCGTTGCACACGAATTCTCGTGATGAAGCACTGGCTCTCCCGACGGAAGAATCCGTTCGGCTCGCTCTCCGGACCCAGCAAGTTATCGCCCATGAGTCGGGTGTAACCGAAACGGTTGATCCGTTAGCCGGCTCATATTTTGTTGAGTCATTGACTGATGAAATAGAAAAAAAAGTATGGGAGTATATTGAAAAGATTGATGCACTGGGCGGAGCTGTCAAAGCTATCGAGCAACAATTCTACCAATCGCACATTGCGGAAAGCGCGTACAAATATCAAGTTGCCATTGAGAACAAAGAAAAAATTATTGTCGGGGTGAATGACTTCCTCATAGAGGAGGAAATTCAGCCGGAAATTCTTCGCATAGATGAGCATATCCGCTCAAAACAATGTGAGCGGCTCGCCGCGGTGAAGCGTCAACGCGACAACAAGAGCGTAACGGAGAATCTTCAGCAGTTGAAGAAAACCGCCTCCACATCGGAAAATTTATTGCCCCATATTCTAAAAGCTGTTGAATCGTATGCCACAGTGGGAGAAATTTCCGACGCGCTGCGCTCTGTCTGGGGCGAGTATCAAGGATAACGTGTGGTTTACTTTGCTGTCACGCCTGTCCCGCAACGCGGGAGTCCATACCGTGTCAGCGTCAAGCATCTCTACAAAACGGTCACGGAGTGGTCCGTGACCGCCTCAACGTGTGGTTGGTATCTCTTTCCCTTTTTATCTATATTGAACCGTGCATTTATCAAAAAACGAAATAAAACATCTTCACTCCCTTTCTCAAAAAAAAGTTCGTCACGCTGAAAAGAAATTTATCCTTGAAGGCTGGCGTGCTCTCAAAGAGGCATTAAACTCCTCTTTTCAAATTGAGCTTGTCGCAGTTCTTCCCCAGTACCTCGAAAACCAGGATTATGCTAAAACTATCTCCGAGATCGGGGAAAGGAAAATCCCCCTCAAAGAATTAACGGAATTAGAGTTAAAGAAAATTGCCGATACCGTCCATTCACAAGGGGTAATCGCCCTCACTCACCAAAAGCCTTTTTCGCTCAACGATAATGCGCTGAAACAGTCATCGCTTGTTGTGGCTGTGGATTCTGTAAGTGACCCCGGTAATCTCGGTTCCATTTTGCGCTCCGCAGATTGGTTTGGCGTTGATGCGGTGTTGTTGGGAAAGGGCTGTGTCGAGCTTTATAACGAAAAGGTTGTGCGCTCGACCGTCGGCTCTATCTTTCATCTCACGATCATCGAAGGTGTAGATTTGCAACTAGCGTTGCCGGAGGCGCAGAAGAATGATTTTTGGGTTATGGCGGCTTCGGGTGATGGGAAGGAACCGTACACGCTTGCCAAGACAAAACCTAAAAATGTTTTGGTGTTTGGTAACGAGGCACATGGCGTTACGAAAGAAATTCGTACGATAGCGGATGCAGTGATAAAAATACCGAAATTTGGGCGCGCAGAATCGCTTAACGTTGGCGTTGCCTGTGGGATTCTTCTTGCTCATCTTCGCGAGAAAACACAAATGAGAAATCGGGACTGAACGATATGCTGACGACCGTTCCGGGTTTTAAAGTTGGACATTTTACAAACAGCGAGGCGATGACGGGTTGTACGGTCATTCTCTGTCCGCCGAAAACCTGTGCAAGCTGTGAAGTCCGTGGCAACTCACCCGGCAGCCGCGAACTTGCTTTGCTCGCCCCCGAAAAATCAATGCAAGAAGTCCACGCAATTTTGCTCACAGGCGGGAGCGCATTTGGTTTAGCGGCAGCCGATGGTGTCGTCAAATGGTTAGAGCAGCATGAAACCGGTTATCAAACTCCATGGGCAAAAGTGCCGATTGTTCCTTCGGCAGTAGTATTTGATTTGAATGTCGGTAGCAGTTCCGTTCGGCCTGATTCTGCCACAGGGTACGCTGCGTGCGAACATGCGAAATCTGATTCAATTGAAGAAGGAAACATTGGCGCAGGAACAGGCACAACCGTGGGAAAGTGGAAAGGTGCCGAGTACTGGATGAAGGGAGGCGTGGGCACGGCTTCGATTTCCGTTTCGGATTTGATCGTAGGATGCCTCGTTGTTGTGAATGCTGTCGGAGATATTATTGATGCAAACGGGAAGGTGCTCGCCGGCGCCCGATTAAACAATGGCACATTCATCGGCGATGATGACCGGTTTCGTCCGTTAGCACGAGGCAAGGTATTGCAGCAAGCGAATACGACTCTCGCTGTTGTTGCTACGAACGCCAACCTAACAAAATTGCAGCTGTATCGCGTTGCGCAACGTATGCATGATGGATTTGCGCGTGCCATCGTTCCCGTCCATACTTCCTATGATGGCGATATAACGTTTGCCCTTTCTAACGGTACAGTCAACGCGGATCTTGACCTTGTCGCAGAAATATCTGCCCAAGTAACTGCCGAAGCGATTCGCCGGGCGGTAAAAGCCGCGAAGAGTATCAAAGGTGTTCCCGGGCTCGCTGGATAAAAAATTGAAACGCGTCTTTGCAAAAACTTCTCGTGAGTTGAACAAAGTCTCTTTGCCGAGAGCAATTTCCAAGCTTGGTTATGCTTCACGGTCACAGGCAATGGCGTTAATTCAGGCTGGAAGTGTGAAGGTCAATGGAAAAGAAGAAAAAAATCCACATCGTTGGGTTAATCTTCGTACCGATACAATTCAGATCGAGCAGGAAGTTCTTCAGAAAAAAAATTTTCGTTATTTGATTGTTCATAAGCCAAGCGATGTTGTAACAACGCACTCGGACGAAAAGGACCGCGAGACGGTCTTTGACATTATAGGTGATGCCGCAAAGGGGCTTTCTCCTGTGGGCAGGTTGGATAAAGATACAACGGGTCTGCTTCTTTTAACAAATAACCATGAGGTAGGGGATGTACTGACAAGCCCGGATTCTGGCGTTGAAAAAACCTACATCGTCACGCTTGATAAGTCAATCGAAACGAAAGACTTGGCGAGGGTGCAGAAGGGAATCGAAATCAAATTGGCGGGAGACACATATAGAACAAAGCCCGCCGATGCAAAATTGCAGGATCATTCGACTGTTGAGATTACGATTCAAGAAGGGAAAAATCGCCAATTGCATAGAATGTTTGAGGTATTGGGATATGCTATTGTCCGCCTTCACCGTGTGTCGGTTGGTCCTTTGGGTTTAGGTGAACTTCAAGACGGGCAATTCCGTCCTCTGACCTCTGAGGAAATAAAAGCCTTGAAGCTGTTAGTGCAGTCAAGGAAGAAAAAATCAGAAAGCAGTGCTATCCGTTATCAATCGTCCAAACATTCGCCCAATGCCAAACATAGAATGCGGCATCGTTGAAGTCTGTGTCTTCAAGTTGCACAATGGAACACCGCGGTATCTCTTATTGAAGAGAGCGGAGAATGAGAGAATTTACCCCGGCATTTGGCAAATTGTCAGTGGAATGATGGAAGAAGGCGAGCATGCGGTCAAAGCGGCGCTTCGTGAGTTTCGTGAGGAAACAGGCATAACGCCGAAGCGTTTTTGGGTTGTGCCTTTTGTAAATTCCTTTTATGTTGCAGTGGATGACACGGTTCATCTGAGCGCTTTTTTTGCCGTGGAAGTTGCCGCCAATGACGAGCCCGTGCTTTCCGATGAGCATCAAGCATGTGCGTGGCATTCGTATGAGGAAGCGAAAAATAGTATCGTTTGGCCCGGTCAACGGCATGGTTTGGAGATTGTCCAAAATTTTATCGTCAGCGGCGCAGAGGCTTCGCGGTTGACGGAACTGGATATTTCACAATACTTATAATGTGGTTTGTAACGATTACGTGAAAGGAGCATACCGTGGGTCTGCTTGTCGTTGGTTCGGTTGCAATTGATTCAGTTGAAACGCCGTTTGGGAAAGTAAAGGACGCCCTTGGCGGCTCGGCGACGTATATTTCCATTGCCGCGAGTTATTTCACTGTGCCTATCCGACTTGTCGGGGTGGTGGGCGGAGATTTCCCGAAAGAACACGTTCGCTTGTTGGAGGATCGGCAAATTGATTTGGATGGCCTGCAAGTGGTGAAGGATGGCAAAACGTTTCGCTGGGGAGGTCGCTATCATTACGATTTGAACGTGCGCGACACGCTCTATACGGATCTGAACGTGTTTGAAAAATTTAATCCCGTCATTCCGGAGGGATTTAAAAAAAGTGCATACGTTTGTCTGGGCAACATCGACCCTGTCCTGCAATTGCAAGTACTCGAGTCTCTTAACAAACCGCGGCTTGTCGTAGGTGATACGATGAACTATTGGATCGAATCGAAACCGCGCGAGCTTGCGAAAACGCTGAAGGCAATGGATATGCTCGTGTTGAACGAATCCGAAGCTCGTCTTCTTACGAATGAGCCTAATCTCATTAAAGCGGCAAAGAAGATCATTGCGATGGGCCCGAAAATTATCATCATCAAAAAAGGCGAGCACGGCGCACTCCTCGTTACCCTCGAGACGATTTTCTCCGCCCCGGCGTATCCGCTGGAAAATATTTACGACCCAACCGGTGCGGGAGATACGTTTGCCGGAGGGTTGATCGGCTGGCTTGCGCGAACGGATGATCTCTCCGGAGAAAATCTTAAGCGCGCGGTTATTTACGGCAGCACGCTCGCTTCGTTCTGCGTCGAAAAGTTCAGTGTTGACGGTTTAAAAGACCTAACCTATCTCCAAATTCAAGACCGTTATCGTTCATTCATGCAGCTTTCGCGTTTCGACGAGAGGTAAGTTCCATGAGAGCGTTGGAATGGAGGAACAGGAAGGTACGCTTCATAGACCAAACCAAGCTGCCGCTTGAAGAATATTTTATTGAGACGGATGACGAAGTAGTAGTTGCTCACGCTATCAAATCACTTGCCATTCGAGGAGCGCCGCTTATCGGCATAGCTGCCGCGTACGGATTTGTTCTCGCGCTGAACAAGCTTTCTGAAAACGAAACACCCAAGCGTTCTTCCCATATAGAAAAAACACATAATCTTTTTGCTTCTACTCGACCCACGGCAGTCAATCTTTTTTGGGCGCTCAATCGCATGAAGCACATTGCTCTTCGCGCTCTCAATGAACCATTGGCGACATTCAAAATAACTGTGCTTGCGGAGGCGAAAGCCATCCATGCGGAAGACGAAGAAATGTGCCGCACGATTGGCGCATGGGGCGCAGAAGCTCTGCCGAATGCCGCTACGATTTTAACACATTGCAATACAGGAAGCCTCGCAACGGGCGGTGCAGGAACAGCCCAGAGCGTTATTGCCACGTTGTGGGAACAACATAAGCTTAAGCACGTCTATATAGATGAAACGCGGCCCTTACTGCAAGGAGCGAGGCTGACAGCCTGGGAGCTAAAAAACCTTGGGATCCCCGCCACGCTTATCACGGATAACACGGCGGCGTTTTTGATGCAGCTTGGACTTATCAATGCAATTGTCGTTGGCGCAGATAGGATTGCAGCAAATGGTGATACTGCCAATAAGGTTGGAACGTATAGTTTGGCGGTTTTGGCACTTCATCATGCGATCCCCATGTATATCGCTGCGCCAACATCAACCATTGATTTTGAAATAACAAGCGGAAAAGAAATACCGATTGAGCAAAGAAGCGGCACAGAAGTGACGAGCATCTTGGGGAAACAAATTGCGCCACATGGGGTTGAAGTCTACTCGCCGGCATTTGATGTTACTCCCAATGAATTGATTTCCGGCATTATTACCGAGCAAGGTGTTTTGCGAAAACCATATCGCGAAGCAATTGCATCCCTTAAAATTTCCTCTTCAAAAGGAAGGGAGTAAGGGTTGTTCAAGAAAAAAATCCCATGCTGACAAAAACCGACGCCATAGTGCTCAAATCAATGAAGTTCCGAGATACGAGTAAAATCGTAACGTTCTACACTCGCAAGTACGGAAAGATAAAAGGCGTTGCCAAAGGGGCGCGGGTGATGAAGAGTAAGTTTGGGGCGGCGCTTGAGCCTATGACGCAAGTTGGTATCGTGCTGTATAGGAAAGAACATCGCGATCTGCAATTGCTTTCCCAATGCGATATTGTAAAGCCGTACAAAAATATCCATTCGGATATGGAGCGAATGTCTGTTGCGATGTCGGTTCTTGAGCGTATCAATCAGTTGACGCACGAGGAAGAAGAAAATATGTTGCTCTACAATCTTCTGATTGAAATAATGGATGAACTTGATCGAGCGACAAAAAATCATATCAATCTGTTGTATGCTTTTGAGTTGCGCTATGCGGCGCTGTTTGGCTTTTCTCCGGCGTTGGATTCGTGCGGCAGTTGTGGCAAGAGCACTGAAGATTTTAACGATGAGCGGTCGGTGGTGTTCCAGCTATTTAAAGGCGCTGTTATGTGCCCCACGTGTGCCGAGTCAATCACCGCTCAGCCCTACGAGCGCTTTGCTGTGGATAATGTAGAGAGGTTCATACAAAAACTGACATTGACAGGTGGTAATTTGAAGATTTCCGCTCCAACGCCCCGAATCTTGCAAAGATTGCTTGCATCTAACATAGGGGGCACGACTTCTTTAGAATTCAGCCTCCCTATCAGGAACGAAATAGATGTAACTTTGCGTTTATATTTACGTTACCACTTCGAGGGACTGAAACCCTTGAAATCGTTCGAAATTTTTCAAAAAATCTTAAATTAAGAGTTTTTCCATCTCTTTGTTGCCACGAAGGCACTAAGCCACGAAGAAAAAATATGAGATATTTAAAATTGTTTTTTGCAATAGCTGTAACCTTCAGGCTCGGTTTCTCTATCAAACCCGTAAGTCAAAACTTATGGTTACCCTAGTCATAGATTTTTAAAAGTTTCAGATATATTTTTTGTGCCTTTGTGTCTTTGTGGTGAAAGCTTTTAAATTATTTTTAACCAGTAACAAAAAATTCATTAGGAGGTTTTAAGTATGTCAACAAAATCAGTCATTGCTGCAGTACTGCTTATCGGTCTTGGCATTATCTTTGGCGTTACCCTCGTTTCCAGCTACAAGGGAGTAGACCTGACTTTTGCAGGAGAGGATGTTAAATTAGGAGCGCAGGCGAAAAAGTCCAAAGCGTATCCTGCGTTGCAAGACCTGAACGACGCATTCCATTCCATCTCAAAAGAAGTAACGCCCGCTGTTGTGTTTATCACCGTCGAATCAAAGCCGCAAGATGATTCGAAAGATGACAACACCAATCGCTTTTACCATTTCTTTGGTCCGGAGTTTAAGTTTGAAAATCCACGACGGTCGCCTGAAATAGGAGCCGGCTCCGGCGTCATTCTTACTCCCGACGGGTATATTCTCACGAACAATCACGTGGTAGAAAACGCGAGTGAAAAAGGGATCGAAGTTACTCTCTCTGATAACCGCGTTTTCAAAAAAGCCAAGTTGATTGGAACCGACAAGTACACGGATTTGGCTGTCATCAAGATTGATGCAACGAATCTGCCTGTGCCGGCGCTTGGGAATTCGGACGAGGTTGAAGTTGGACATATGGTCTTCGCGTTCGGTAATCCTCTTGGATTAACTTCAACGATGACGCAAGGTATCGTCAGCGCGCTTGGTCGCCAGATACGCATCGTTGATGATGGGAATCCGTCCGCGATTGAAAACTTTATTCAAACGGATGCGGCAGTCAATCCAGGTAACAGCGGCGGAGCGCTGGTCAACATCAATGGCGAGGTGGTCGGCATTAACACAGCAATCGCAACTACCAATGCTCGGTACCAGGGATATAGTTTTGCCATTCCTATTAACCTTGCGAAGAAAGTCGCCGGCGATATTATCAAGTCCGGTAAAGTTCGTCGTGGTTATATTGGTGTGATCATCCAACAGATTGATGCGACGATGGCAAAAGCGAACGGTTTTGAAAAACCCACCGGCGTTTTTGTTCAGGAAGTCAATCGGGGCAGTGCGGGAGAAGAAGCGGGAGTGAAGGCGGGAGACATCATTCTTTCCGTTGATGGAAAAGAAGTGAACTCCCCCAACCAACTGCAAACGTTGATCGCGGCAAAGTACCCCGGCGAATCTGTTATGCTTAAAATTTATAGGGATGGAAAAACCTTCGAGAAGAAGGTAATCCTCAAAGCTCGAGACGAGGAAGATGAAATTATTCCGGCGAAAGACACGAAGAAAGAAGAGTCTTCACGCAAGGAATCCACAGCCGCGAAAAAGCTGAAGCTGGAGAATCTCGGCATTGTGCTCCGTAATATTGACGGGAAAGTGAAGAAAGATTATGGCGTGGAAAACGGTGTGTTGGTTGAAAGTGTTGAGCCGTATAGCGAAGCCGCAAGACGGGCTCTGCGCCAGAACGACGTTGTCCTCAGCGTTGGTGATCAGCCTGTGTCCTCTGTCTCTCAATTCGAAGAAATCTTGAAGAAAAAGAAGCCGGGCGATGCAATTCTTATGCGCGTGAAGCGTGAGGATAAAACGGTAAACTTTGTCGCGATTGAGATTCCGTCAAAGTAAACGAGAAATATTGTAAATTCCTATTGGCGGCTAATGGATTCGTCGGCTAATATAAATGAAACGTTGTAGGGTCGAGGCATGCCTCGACCCTACTGCTTAAGGCGTCCCAAGATATTGGGGCGCCTTTTTTTGTTGTATTGAAAATGCTTATAATTTTCGCTTTATTGATAGCGATACTATCATTGAGAGAAAGGAATAATTGTGATTCGTTATTTCACGGCGGGTGAATCTCATGGTCAAGCGCTGGTAGGAATTGTAGAAGGCATTCCGGCTGGATTATCTATTTCATCGGAATATATCAATCATCAGCTCTGGCGCAGACAGCAAGGATACGGTCGCGGCGGAAGGATGAAAATAGAATCTGATAAGGTTGAGATTTTGTCCGGCGTACGATTCGGCAAAACGTTGGGATCTCCTATTGCTCTTGTCGTCCACAATAAAGATTGGCACAATTGGATAGAGAAAATGGCAGTCGAAGGGGATGGCAGCAAAATCGAAAAAATTAGCATTCCCAGACCCGGACATGTTGATTATATCGGCTCCGTCAAATATGGTTTTGATGATATACGTAATGTTATCGAGCGTGCCAGTGCGAGAGAAACCGCCATGCGTGTTGCTTGCTGTACTATCATCCGAAAATTTTTGGAGGAGAACGGCATTTTTATCGGCAGTCATGTTTTGAGCATCGGCTCGGTAATTGTAAAAAATCGGATGAACATTGATAAGCTGATAAAGCGATTTACAAAAGCGGCGTGTGGAGCATACAAAATCGCCGAGGAGGCTGACAAATCGCAGGTCCGAATACTGGACAAGGCAATCGGAAATAAAGCAATTGCCTCTATCAAACGGGCGAAGAAACTGGGTGATACATTAGGCGGAGTTTTTGAAGTGATTGTTACAGGCGTTCCCCTCGGACTTGGGAGCTATGTTCATTATGACAGAAAGTTAGATGGTCAGCTTACTCAGGCGATTATGTCAATTCATGCAGTAAAAGGAGTTGAGATTGGAGAAGGTTTTGCCAACGCTCAGAAGTTCGGCTCGCAGGTGCATGACGCTTTCGGTTTGAAGGATGGGAAAATTATGCGTCAATCTAATGGTGCCGGCGGCTTAGAAGGCGGTGTGACAAATGGTGAAATGATTGTCCTCCATGGGGCGATGAAGCCAATCTCCACATTGGCAAATCCGCTCAAGTCTATAGATATTAAGACCAAGCGGGTAGTGGATGCTCGTTATGAGCGCTCGGATGTGTGCGCTGTTCCGGCTTGCTCCGTTATTGCGGAGGCTGTTATTGCGCCTGTGCTAGCGAACGCTTTTTTGGAAAAATTCGGCGGGGATTCGATGAGGGAGATAAAGACAAGATATAAGAAAAAGTAAGTCTTCAAGAATAGCACGCCCGCCTGCGGCAGGCAGGCTGAAAAAACGGAAAAAACTGAAAAAGCGCGGATAAAGATTTTGAAAAGTTTTATAGACTTGTATTTCCCCTCCTCATTGAGGAGGGGATTAAAGGGGTGGTGAAGACCGAGCGCAGATAAACTGTCGTCGCAAAAAAGTAGAGGTCTTCCTTCTTTATACAAGTCTGAGTTTAGCTGATACACCCCCTGTCCCGATGCCGTAAACGTCATTGGGACGTCCCCCTCCGTGAGGGGGACAAAAAAGGTTAGACGGAACATTAAACTTGCAAATTCCTTTTTTTAAATGTTAAATATGTTTAAATGTCATGTTTGTGGATCGGCTGAGAGTCATCGTAAACTTGTCGGTCAGGCTTTTCAAGTCGATCTAAAGCCAGTCTTGGTTGAAAATATCCCTGCGACGGTATACGACCGTTGCGGCGAAGCAATTTTTGATGGTGATATTGTAGAGAGAGTAAGACGAATGGTGCACGGCGAAGCGAAGCCGATTAAATCCGTTTCAATGGATGTTTTTGAGTATGTTTAAAAACTGGACTGTCGCTTTCGACTGCCCGACCAAGGCAGGCGGGAGTGACAATCAAGTTTTTTGCAAGAAGCCATCTTAAAAACTTTTTCCGTTGCAGAGTCAGGGCTGAAGCCCAGCATGGTCTTGTTTTTTTCTATCCCCGACCTGAAGGTCGGGGTTATAACCACGTTCTTTAGGACGTGGTTAAATGCTCATTACAATTTTATGGGGTTTTAACCCATTCAAAACGTCATTAGTACATCATTTTTGAGATAACTTCAAGTTATAAATAAGGAGAGGTATATATGAGATACATATTGGTTTGCATCTTCGTAATGTCTTCTTTTCTTTACTCTCAAGATAAATCTAAAGAAGTATATGTTGTTTATTATTTTGGAGCGACAGATTGTCCTCCTTGTAATACTCCAAAGAATATCGAAAACATCAAAAGGATCAAAGCGGAACTTCCCAAGAAATACTCTGATAAAGAATTTAAGTTCGTCATGGTTACTTTTGATGAGGATATTGAGGAGGGAATAAAGTTTGTCAAAAAGTACGGCTTTTGGGATGAGATTTCTGTCGGGAAACGATATGAAAACGAATTAGTTATGCAACACCTTAATACTGCTAAAATTCCAGGACTTCCACATATTTTTGTGAACCAAACTTTCCTTATAAACAATACGCCAACTGTGAAGAGCAAAACTACTATCGTTGAATTACTCGGCGCGAAGCAAATTGACCAATGGGTCGAAAATGGCTTCCCTTTAAAGGTGTCAATGGAACCTATCAAGCATTGATTCCTTAATATATTCCAAGACCTTGACTCTTATTCCTGAATGTGCTATATTTTACAAAGCATAACGATAGATTGTTCAAGAAACCGTTCAGTTAAGGGCGTTATTTGCCGTTTTAAGGAGGTGCTAAGACTTCAGTTCAGTCCTTCGTCCTGTAAGCTCTAACGGAAAAATGAGCCGCAAAGTGCTCGTTCTTAATCATAACTACGAGCCTTTGAGCGTTTGTAATGTTAAGAAAGCAGTCATCCTTCTTTACCTCGGAAAAGCCGAATTGATAGAAGCCTCTGATGGTAAACTTCTACATTCCGTCTCTATGACGATGCCGTTCCCAAGCATCGTGCGCCTTTCTGTCTACGTCCGGATACCATTCAAGAAAATTGTACTTTCACGGAAAAACATTTTGCGCCGCGATGGGCATCGGTGCCAGTATTGCGGGCGCCATGACGTTCCGCTTACGGTGGATCATGTCATCCCACGAGCGCGTGGTGGAGAAGATTCATGGGAAAATCTCGTCTGTGCCTGTGTTCGTTGCAATAATAAAAAGGGCGATCGGCTGCCCGGTGAGGTGCAAATGCCTCTCGTTCGCAAGCCGATTAGACCTAATCATGTAATGTTTATTAGGGATTTTGTGGGCAGCGTTGACGACTGTTGGAAGCCATATTTGTTTATGAATTAGAAAAGCTGTCAGCTATCAGCGATCAGCTTTCAGCCAAAAACTTAGATACAAAGATAAAATTTAACCGCAGAGATCGCTGAGGGCGCAGAGATAAATTTGAGGTTTTTTTCTCAGCGTTCTCTGCTTGCCCGACGGCAGGCGGGCGAACTCCGCGGTGAAAAATCTTTAGTCTTAGCTGAAAGCCGACCGCTGACCGCTAAAGGCTTTTGTCGAAAGGAGTTTGTATCAACTGAGCAATTCGAAAAAGAAGGTTATTTTAAGCGGTATGCGCCCAACGGGCAAGTTGCATATTGGTCATCTTGTTGGAGCGCTCGAAAACTGGGTTGCTCTTCAAGGCGAATATCAAAACTATCATCTTATTGCGGATTATCATGCGCTAACAACCAATCCTGATACGTCGGCGATTTATGAAAATTCCATTGACATGCTGATTGACTGGCTTTCTGCAGGCATCAATCCGAAGGAAAGCCCGATGTTCCGTCAGTCGCAGATTAAAGAACACGCCGAGTTGCATTTGCTTTTCTCGATGTTGGTAACGACGTCGCGATTGGAACGAAACCCAACGTTGAAAGAGCAAGTCCGTGATCTGGAAATGGAAAACATCGCGTACGGACATTTGGGATATCCTGTTCTTCAAGCGGCAGATATTTTGTTGTACAAGGGAGACGTGGTTCCTGTCGGAGAAGACCAGATGCCTCATATAGAAATTACAAGAGAGATTGCGCGGAGATTTAATTTGCAATACTCTCCCGCGAAGCCTGTGTTCCCGGAGCCGGAAGGAAAGCTGACGAAGTTTGCGCGGCTTCCAGGACTGGATGGACGGCGTATGAGCAAATCTATCGGAAATACGATTTTACTTTCGGATTCTCCCGATGAGATAAAACAAAAAATGCGCGGGGCAGTTACCGATCCGCAAAAAGTTCGCCGCGGCGACCCCGGAAGGCCGGATATTTGTCTCGTGTTCGCGTATCACAATAAATTTAATCCGACGGAAGTTCCGGAAGTTCGCTCCGGCTGTGAAAGCGGCAAATTAGGATGCTTTGATTGCAAGATGAATTGCGCAAAGCATATCATAGATACGCTCGCGCCTCAGCGTGAAAAACGGGCATACTATGAATGGCATATGGATGAAGTAAAACAAATTTTGGATGATGGCGAGAAGCGTGCGCGGGTCATAGCGCACCAGACGATGGGTGAAGTGCATACCGCCATGGGAATGGGATAATTAAATTATCCCGCTTTACGGGATCAGCCTCTGGCTGAAAAATAAACAAACCCTATTTTTCTTTTTCATTTTGACGAGAATCGAATGCAATATGTATACTGAAGCTATTGGTCACCTTGAGCGCAACGAATCTCGATTTATCGAGATGAGTGAAGTCGAAGGGTCTGTTTGCTAAGCGTTAATGAAGGAGTCTTCGACTTCGTTCGCATAAAACGCTCACTGCGCTCAGACTGACTGAACTTTTTTCCTTTTTCATTTTGAATTTTTCTTTGTTTAATGTACACGATTAAATTACAAGAATTCGAAGGTCCACTCGACTTGCTGTTGTTCTTCATCAAGCGCGATGAGCTTGATATTTACGACATCAACCTTTCAAGGATAACAAAAGAATTCTTGGAATATATCCATTACTTGGAATCCCTCGATCTGGAAGTGGCGGGAGAATTTCTTGTTATGGCGGCTGAGCTGATGCAGATAAAAGTACGGATGCTGCTGCCTCCCGAGCCGGGAGAGGAAGAAGAGGCAGATCCGCGCGCCAATCTTATTAAACGTTTGATCGAATACAAGCGATTTAAAGAAGTTGCCGCTAATTTGGCGGTGAAGGAAGCCGAACAACGGAAAGTGTTCTATCGCGGCTACCACGAAGCCGACCCGAAGGTTATGGCGGAGGACGAGGATGAAAATTTATTAAGGGATGTGTCGCTATTTGATTTGATTGCCTCGTTCAAATTCGCTATTGAGCGGATGCCGAAGAAGTTTGTTCATGAGATCATGAAGCTCAATGTCACGATAGATGAACAAATAGAATACATCATAGATTACTTTTCTCGACGCTCTGAGGCGACGTTTTATGAATTAGTGAAAGATATGCACGAGAAAATCCGCGTGGTTGTTACCTTTATTGCATTGCTTGAGCTTATTCGGGCAAAAAAAATTATCGTTCGGCAAGCCGAGCCGTTTGCCGAAGTATCAATCGTTCGAAACATTAACTGAGGACCTATGGCCGAAACTGAAATAACTGCAGTTCCAGAGACCACCAGCGCCCCCAACGCCGTTACCGAACGAACCGTTCTTCAAGTTCCTGCAACAGTAAAGGCGCTTGTTGAAGCCCTTATTTTTGCGGCGAAAGAACCTCTTTCTGTAAAGCAAATTCAGGCTCTTTATGATGTGCAAGGGTTGAACGGCGACTCCAGAAAAATTGAGACTTCGGATATTACTCAAACTGTTGAAGAGTTGAACCGCGAATTTGAAGCGAGTGATAAAGCATACCGCATTGTGCGGATTGCCGGCGGCTATCAGTTCGCAACGCTCCAGCAGTACGCTGAGTGGCTTGGTAAGCTCTATAAGGAGCAAGCCCGTAGGAAGCTTTCGCAGTCTTCAATTGAATCGCTGGCAATTATAGCATATAAACAGCCTATCGCGAAGCCGGAAATTGAAGCAATCCGAGGTGTGAACTGCGATTATGTTCTCAAGACGCTTCTTGAAAAAGAATTAGTGACAATCGTTGGGCGCGCTCCAACGCCGGGTCGCCCGTTGTTGTATGGAACCACCAAAGAATTTCTCAAGCATTTTGGCTTAAATGAGGTAACGGATCTCCCGCGTCCGCGTGAGATTGAGGAAATTCTCGGAGAGAGTCAGTTTGAAGCGGAGCGGCGTATGCTCGAGGCTCAGCAAGGTCTGACTGAAGAGAAGAAAAAAGAGGAAGAAGATTTCAAGTCGCGGTTGCCGCATATCCCAAAACGGAAGTCCGGCATTGATGAGAACGTCCAAATCCTTCCGAGGAGGAAACAGCGTGAGATAAAAATACGCTTGAATGAGGTAGAACGGCACTCTCAAGAAATATTACCGCTTGATGCTCGAACGACTCTTGAAAACACGAAGCCAGTAGAGCATATCGAAGTTCGGAGTGAAGAGAATATCGTAGCTCAAGATTCTTCGGTAGATACGGTTCCAACAGAAGAAATAAATGCTGAGACTACACAGGAGCTTTCATCTCCACCAATCGAAGTTGCAAGAGCCTTGCAGGAATTTTCGGTGGAAGAGAAGCAAGACGATGTCGTAAAGGCGAATGATGAAGTTCAACATGAAGAAATTATAGAGCAGAATGTTCTTGAAGTCCCTCCGCCGGTTATTGCACCGGTCATGGAAAATATTGTTGAAGAAACAGCGGTGGAAGATTCTCGGCAAGCAGTAGAAGAAGCAGTTGATTCATCAAGCGAAATCATTGAAGCGC
>JACQBK010000078.1 GCA_016194505.1 Ignavibacteriales bacterium
AAAAATTACAAAAAAATGAGAAAACCACTGAGAATAAAGCACGAATTGATTTTTTGATGATTTTTTGAAAAGTCCAAAAAATCGCCCTCCCAGAAATAATAATCAAATAGAAACATTTACACACCTTTTCCGTAGAAATAGAAGGGGTGGTTTATACCGATAGGTGCGTACATCCGGAATTCGGAGAATTTTCTATGAAGTTTTTTTTACAGAACCTTTCTTTTGTCGTTTTTCTCTGCGGCGGCATTGCTTTTGCGCAGGATGAGGTGCTGACCGACATCCGCAACCTCTCTCCGCAGGAAGTAAAGTTCGACGGCTTTGCTCTCGATAAGGATCAGGAAGTTTCTATTAAAGGATATGGCGTCAGCAATCGCGATGGAAGTGTGTACACCACCGCATGGATTCTCGACGCCCGCACGAGAAAAGTCGTTTGGAACATGAGAAACGCAAAGCGCAATCGCTCCGGCGACGGCATTGCCGAGTACAACGACCTCGTCGCCCTGCCGAAAGGCGAGTACGAAGTATATTACTCCGCCTTTCCCTATTCAGCCGACAATATTAATAACTTCGGCGACTTTATGGAGTTCCTCGGCAATAAATTGTTCAAATGGGGAACCGGCAAGCGCGACTACAAGCAACTAAGTTTAACTATCCGCGGCAGCGGCAAACACTACGGACCCGAGGGCGTCGAAAAACTGCACGAGCAACTGAAGCAGGACGCCATCGTCTCGCTCACGGGACTGTGGGATAACGATAACGTGCATCAGGGATTCATTCTCGAAAAACCCATGGATGTAACCATCTACTCCATCGGCGAAGCCCGCGATGACGGCGTGTACGATTATGGATGGATCATCAATGCGAAGACCGGCGAAAAAATCTGGGCGATGACCTACCCTAACTCCGATCACGCAGGCGGTGACAGGAAAAACCGGATGGTCAATAAGACAATTGCTCTTCCTGCGGGAAGCTACGCCGCGTTTTTCGTCACCGATGATTCTCATTCGTACCGCGACTGGAACGCCCCTCCTCCATACGATCCAAGCTACTGGGGGTTGACGATACGTCCAAGCGACCCGGGCATGAAAAAATTCACCAAATTGTTCGATTACAAAGCCGGCGAGCTAAAAAATGTCATCGTGGAAATGATCCGCATGCGCGACCATGAATTCCAGTCAAAAGGATTTACCCTTAACAAGCCCATGGATGTGCGCGTGTATGCCATCGGCGAAGGGTCCGATTATAAGATGGCGGATTACGGCTGGATCGTTGACGCGCGAACGAAGATAAAAGTATGGACGATGGAGTATAACGAAACAGACCATGCGGGCGGCGACCAGAAAAATCGCCTTGTCGATAAAGTCATTCATCTCGACAAGGGAAGCTACATGGCATATTACGTAACGGACGGGAGCCATTCTTATCGCGATTGGAACGCCGCGCCGCCATTCGATCCCGAGCATTGGGGCTTAACAGTGACGGCAGTCGGTGAAAATTTCACTCAAAAGGATATTGGTTCGTATGAGGAAAAAGCCGATAAATCAGTCTTAGTGCGGATGGTCGGCATGGGCGATGATGAGCGAAAACGGCAATCATTTACGCTCTCTAAAACCAGCGAAATCCACATTTATGCTATCGGCGAAGGAACCGGTAGCGAGATGGATGATTATGCATGGATTGAGGATGCTACCTCGAGCAGGGTTGTTTGGGAAATGACGTATCGCATGACCGAGCATGCAGGCGGCGCACGCAAAAACCGCATGTTCGATGGCTCGATAACGCTTCCCGCCGGAAAATATGTCGTGTACTATCAGTCCGACGGCTCGCATTCTTTTAATGATTGGAATGACGACCCTCCAAGCGATCCCGCCAATTGGGGCGTAACCGTTACGCTTTCGGAAAGAAAACAGCAGTAACAAAATTTGAAGTCTCTTGACGACAAAGCCGTCCAGACGAATCGGGACGGCTTTTTAATGTACCACGGAGCGTGATGTTGTGAGCACAAAAAAACTGTTGGTGCCGAAAGAACGTAGGGGCGTTCAATTTCCCGAAGGGATCCTTTTGGGAGAACGCCCCTACAAAAAAATAGATTGGGACCCTTGCGAAGGTTTAACTTGTCCGCCTCTGGTGGAAACCTTCGCAAGGGTAATATGTATCTTTTTTATATTTTTGAGATATGTTTTACTGTTACTTCAGCTTGGCAAGTTTCGTTGCTTCGGGGAAGAGGTGGATCGCTTTCTGGAATTGCGCATCCGCTTCTAACATAACGGAATACCAGCCTTCGTTGCCCCAGAAATTTTGCGCAATCTGTCCTTTGAGCCGCGTCCGATAAAATGAAAGGTCTTGCTCAAAATCTTTTGTCTCGACTTTGACCCCCTTTTGCTCCACAAATTTGCGGAAATCCGCAAGCATTTCATCCGATACGTTATACGTCTTGATGAAGTTTTTCAGATCGGTTCCAAATGTTGCGCGAAGTTTTTGCGCGTTGCCATCGAGATAGGCCGTAGTAAATTGAAAAAACATGTCGCGGCGAAATAAATTTTTCGTCAGCTCGTTGATGGTGCTCGGCTTGACGATATAATCCGGCGTGATGCCGCCGCCGCCATAGACAATGCGTCCGCTGTTGGTGTGGAATATCGGGCGCGATGTATCGGCTTTCACTTTTGCATCTTTGCTGTGCTCGATGTTCTCTCCCTCTTGCTCATTTCGTTGGAATGCTTCGCTCACGTAATTGCTTCGGTCTTTGCCCTCATACGAGCGTTGAATGAGCCTGCCGCTGGGGGTATAATAACGGGCAATGGTCATGCGGAATGAGGAGCCGTCGGTAAAATTCCACTGGCGCTGCACAAGGCCTTTGCCAAAACTCGTCTCGCCGACGATAAGCCCACGGTCCCAATCTTGAATTGCTCCTGCGACAATTTCGCTTGCGCTTGCCGATGCATTATTGACAAGAACCACGAGAGGAATCTTTTCAAATTCCTGACCTGCGGTCGCCATAAGGGATTCTTCCATTTCCGGCTTGCGCGCTTTCGTGTAAACAATTTTCTTTGGGTGTTCTTTTGTGCCGCCGTCAATAAATTGATCCGCCACTTGGACAGCCTCTTCCATCACGCCGCCGGGGTTGTTGCGTAAATCGAGCACAAGCTGTTTCATGCCCTGCGCTTGTAATTTCTTGAGAGCCTGAACCAGCTCGTTGCTTGTCGTCAAAGCAAATTTATTGACGCTGATATAGCCGACGTCGTTGTTTACCATAATGGCAACATCAACGCTGACGATGGATATTTCTTCACGCGTGATCTCGTACACCAATGATTCTTTTACGCCGGAGCGAACGATCGCTAATTTTACTTTTGTTCCTTTTGGTCCGCGCAGCCGCTTTGAAGCCTGTTCCGTGGTAAGACCGATAATTGAGCTATCATTGACTTGCACAATTCTATCGTTGGAAAGAACGCCCAGCCGCGTCGCAGGTCCGCCACCCATGGGCTCAAGGACGATGATGGTATCATTCAACGAGCGAATCGCCAGCCCAACACCCTGGTAATTCCCCTGCATTTCTTCCTGTGATTGCGCGGTTTGTTTCGGCGGAGAGTACACGGAATGCGGGTCGAGTTGTTCCAGTAACCCACTGATGGCGCCTTCCGTCAGCTTGCGCGTATCAACTTCATCAACATAATATTTTTCCGAAAGCAGCAATACATCTTTGAACTTGTTAAGCTGGTCATACAAATTATCGCCGGAGATCAGCTCTTTTACTTGAAATCCCGCGATCAAACCAACCAACGTAAGCGCCGCTACGGTCACCCCCGAAAATCTCTTTTTCATCATACACCCTTCAGTATTAAAAAAAATAAAAACCGCTTGTATATATTTAAACGGTTTGAAAACGAAGAAGGTTCCAAGTTTCTCTCCGTATACTCCGTCGTTCTTCTTCTATATGGTAAGAAAAAAATGAGAGAGAAGAAAATCAAATATGGCAATTTGTGCATTTCGAGGTACATAAAAAAAATGCCATCCCGTAGCAACGGGATGGCATCGCAAACATTGAACAACTTCAACCGTTAAAAGCCAAGCTTGAGGGAAAGCACGTTGTTTCCGTCAAAGAACTTTACAGACCGATACGCATAATCTACACTGATGGTTAATCCTTCCATCTGATAATTTAATCCCGCCCCTGCGGTGAAGCCATACAGGTACTCATCGGTTTGATTTTTCGGCGACATCGAATAGCCTCCGCGGAGAAAGAGCATGTTGTTGTATGCAAGCTCCGCTCCGACTTTATATTCATCACCGGAAAAATTATTGTTCTGGAACGTGGATGCAAGAAGCAGCGAGCTTTGCTCTCCTATGGATGATTTGTATCCCAACCCGAACTCAAGCGTTGACGGCAACTCAAACGGAGCGGCATCAATTTTGTATAATTGGGAAGGGCGGCTTTGTTCGTTGACGGTAGCAAGCCTGTACAATCCCGGTCCATCAAACGTCATTTGGGGACCGATGTTTTTCACCGCAACACCCAGGCTCAAACCCGGAACCTCGCCGAGATTATCGTAGATAACGCCGATGTTAAACGCAACGCCGTTCGTACTCACATCGCCCAGACGCTCCGTGATAAGATTGCCGGTAACACCAACGGCAATTCGATCGCTCAGTTGGCGGGAATACGAAAGACCCACGGTAAGAAACTGTGGCTTAAATGTTTGGCCCGTGCCATCAGGGTTTTGCGTTGTCGTTACATCAATCGCATCCATCGAGAGCGATTTAACGCTGAACGAAACAACGCCAAATCCTTCGAAGTTGGCGGCAACTGCGCCGTACTCAACTCCGATATCCGCGATGTAATTCATGTGAGAAAGCAAGAGGCTTGCGGAATTATTAAGCTTCGCAACACCGGCGGGATTCCAGAACAATGCTTCGATCCCGAACGTTGTTGAAATAGTAGAGCCGCCCATTGCGATATCCCGAGCCCCTACGGGAATAAGAAGCTCGGTCGCACCGCCTGTCCCTTTTCTGTTGTTTCCTGAGGCGTACAGGGTTTGTGCCGCAAGAGCGAGAACAAGAGACGCAAGGACTAGCACGCGTAATGTTTTCATACTATACACTCCTGAATTAGTAAATTCAAAAAACTTCGAGATTATTGAATCTGCACTGCCCGCCATTATATAGGCGGGCGGCACAGCATGCGTCAATTTAGAATCGGTCAAGGACTTGTCGTTCTTGAATGACCGCAATTTTGAGAACCTTTGTGCCAAGATCGGGCATGTCTATATAAGCGATGTAAAGCCCGCTTGCGATCGGCAGACCGGAGTCGTTTGCAAGGTCCCATCGCTCGAACTGGCTGCCGGGTTGATTGTGCTCAATCGTCCTTACCAACACTCCCGCCAAATTGAAGATGCGAATCTTCGCATTGTCGGGAAGGTGGTTGAAGGACACAAACCGCTGATATTTGTTCAGCTCCTCGGTGTTGACACCGTAGTAAGGATTCGGGAACACATTGATTTTGTTCAAATCCGCTTTTGCAATATCTTGGCTTACCGTTACCGACGGCGCGGTAAAGCTGAAGGAATCCACGCCGGGCTTGCTTGGCTTTGTAAGGTCAATGCGGAATGTTGTACCCGCTTCGGGCATCTCATTGACGCCGCCAGTGCCTTGATGCAAATTCCAATTCATCAGCACTACTCGTGCGAGATGCTCGATTTCAACATCGCCTGCATAGTTTGGGTCCATTGAACGCGTTACTGCACGGTTATACGCCGCTTCGCCCGGAGGCGCGTTGGGTTCAGGCATCATAAAGTAAATCCAATCGCTATACGGGTCGTTGTTACCTCCTGATGCTTGATGATCCAATTTGAAATCGAAAACATCATTACCGTTATCGTCATTGACCCACGGCATCATACGAATATCGTCAGAGGGATCGTTAGGCGTGCCGGAGCCGATGTACCAAATCTCAAACGGAACATCCACCACACTTCCGCTCGTAAATGCCATATAGGCTTTTCCTCCACGCGCCGTAAAGCGAATCTCGTAATCGTTGGGTATAAGCTTAGAAAATAACGCGCCGTTTCTTGTCCAACGTCCCACCGCGGCTTGGTAATCAGCAATAGTAGGACCCCCGGCAACGACAAAGAACCATCCACCCTTCGACGTCATACCGGTGGGAAGACCGAGAACAGAGCCATCGCTTGTTGCAACATCGCGATACCAATCTGCTGAATAGCCGTTGTACGAAGGAACGGGCGTCACATCAAATCCCACTTTTTGCGTTATGGGACCGCTTCCGTTCGAGACCATTGTCATGCTTTTGAAATCCAAGGCAGGCCCGAAGACCTTCATCATCATACCATCAATGATAGGTGAGGTATCGTCACCGGTTTGGTTCGTCTGATTTTTAAGAACCGTATCTACTCGCCCAGCCATCGTGCGGACGAGATTCCACACAACCGAGCTTCCTTGATTGGCGAATACGACTTTGTAACTTGCGCCGGTCAACCGCGACGGGTCAACCACTAACGCGAGCGTTCGGCCGTCACCGACTCCCGTCTTTGCGGCAAACACCGTATCACCAAACGTTGCGCCATAGCGGACACCCGGGTTCGCGCTGTGGGGAACGATTGTCAAAATCGCCAGTGGGTTTTCAAGATTGTTCGGTACTGCGTTAGGATCAGTATTATAACTATACGCAGTTACTGCATAATAGTATCGGATGCCATTGACAAGCGGCGCACCGCCTCTTGTTTCATCGGTTTTTAAGCGCAGTACTCGCTTAATGCCGGTGTCGTTGCCGAACTGCTTCACTTTTGTTGCAACAACACCCGTGGAAGCATCAAACACTTTATCTTCGATCTTGCTGATGCCATCCACAACATCGAACGTCGCTATGCGCTTCGCAACATCAAGGGTTGCTGAAAACGAAGGAAGCTGGTACACATTATAACCTTGAAATTTGAATCCTTTTGAATTAGAAGACTCTGTTGTCTGTACCACGTTGTGGTCGTTACCCCAGTTAAGAACAATTTCACCATCAAGCTCAGCCACAGTAATTGAAGGGGCAGGCGGCGGAACGGGGAGATCGAAAAAGTTATCGTAGGCAAGCTGCGCTTGTTGGTCATAAAACTTCAACAACCCGATAGCGGAAAGGCGATCGACACCGGGAATAGCTCCCGCGGCTAATTCCGCCACAACAATCTCTTGAGTGTCCTGCGGTGCCATGGTAAAGGGTCCCGAAGCAAGGCCAATGCGCCGGTCACCGGGAGGCAAGAGTTGCCCGTCAATCCATCCGCTGCGAGTTTGCGGGTCGCCGGCAAGTGCAAATGATGTCTGTCGGTTTGTATTAGGATCAACAAATGGATTGCCGGTCAACCCAATGCGTCCTTGGAAAAAATTATAGAATTGCTGTGCGCCCGCGGGGTCTCCTTGTGTCGGGTCTGTAACTGTTGCATCACCGCGCGCAAAATAATAGAATGCCGTCATGGGGAGATTACGGTAACCGCTGATTCTCTTTCCCTTGAAAATCGCAGTGTTGCCTGTAGAGCGAACAATGGGTCCTTGGAAGAAATCGAACCCGACAGCCGGAGGCGGTAAATCCCCGTATGTCGCGTCTACGGCATTGGCGTTGTACACATATCCAAGGCTTAATGTCGTATCGCAACCTGCATAGTCATCGGATGAGTTACCCAGATCGGGATCAGACCATTGGGAGACATACATGTTTGCAAGGGTATCTGTTCCTTTGTTAACGAGCAAATACTTTTTAAAGAACATGTTCCCTAATGCCCCTTGCTGCGAATATGCCCAAACTGTTACTTGGACTTCAATACCCATGGGATTTGTTCCGTAGAGCTGTGTTGTAAGCCCGGTATTGAGATCATTGGCGACAAACCAAATTGATTGGTCCGCCCCTGTGACGCCGGGAATATCCGTTGCAGGATCATACTTGCCGTTTTTGTTGACATCGTTATACGGAGCGCCATCGGTTGCGGGCCACTCGTTCCAGTCTCGCTCGTATTGCGCACGGATTGATGTCTGTGTGCCTCCTTCGTCTCTCACTTCCGCAGAAAGGTCTGCGGTTTTGTAATCAGGACGCACCCGGTAGATGCGATTTTTGGCGATGTCAGGGTTTTCTGCTACGCCCGGGGAAAGAATTTTTCCACCTTGAAGCCCCGTACGGTACGCAGAGCCGCCAACACGAACCTGCCCGCCCACTCGCGCACCCCACAATAAACCGGACTGAAATACAGCTGTTTTACGGCTTCCCTTCGGAAAGACAAGCCCTGAATTTTGTTCGGCAACATCAATATCTGAGATACCATCGTTTTTGAAAACGGTGGAGATATTGTTAATGTTCAAATACGTTCTAATTGGCGTGCCCGTTGTTTTCCGAAGGCCTTGTCCCTGCTTTGCCTGTTTATCCTCTGCATGCAACACAGGCATCAGCACTAAGGCGCCCAGAAGAGCTGCAGCAAGCCAATCTCGATATTTCGTTTTCATAGAATGTTATTCCTTTCTTTATGACAAAATCAATTGCGTCGAAGACAGCCTGATACATCGCAACAGGTTAATACTCCAAGCGTACGCCCAAACGAATTTGGCGCGGCGGTCCAAAGAATTGCGGAACCGTGGCAAGAGACGGGGCGTTTTGATATTGTTCATAGTAATCAATGTTGATTGCTTTGTAGAGCGCTGCATAATTCTGACCGAACGTGCTTACCAGTTTGCCTCCAAGATCGGGATTGCTCAAATAACCATCGTCATCCGTACTGCCTGTCCTGAGGAACGTGTTGTAAACATTCTTTGCGTCAAAGAGATTGATGACAAACAGGTACACATTTGCATTGAGCTTATCAAACAATGTGAAGGTCTTGTCAATACGCAGGTCAACTTGTGTGATCCATGGTGTCGTAGAGGTGTTGAGCGGCTCAAGCGGGGTTCTATCGCGCGCGTCCCCCTCAAGGTCGGCACCACCTTGCCCTCGGGTAAATGGATGACCGCTATTAAAGGACAGTAATATTGATGCACCTAATTGTTCAAGAATTGGTCCGCCTTCATCTTTTCCGAAGCGATAATCAAGATTGAGGTTGCCTCGGATAGCATTGTTGAATTCAAGGGGAGTTACATACTGCGGCCGAAAGATGGTGACACCATCCAGCGGTGCAGCAACGATTCCCCGATTAGAGTTGGGGAATGAGCCTGTCCCCTGAGCATCTTGGAATGAGAAAGAGGCGTTCACCTGAACGCGTTTTTGGCGTTTCATGTTGAACGTCAATTCGACTCCTTTGGTCGTCGCAAAATCTCCGTTACGGAGTATTGGATATGCGCCGTATATCGAGCCCGGAGCCGTATTTATTTGATCGTACACTACTTGATCGGCTATATCTTTGTAATAACCGGTGATGTCGAACGAAGCAATATCTCCGATCTGTTGCGTGAAGCCGATTTCATATTGGGTGGTTCGTGTCGGGCGAACGTCAAATCCAACCGGTCCGCCAATAAAGAATCCCCCGCGTATGTTGGCTCCGGTTAGGTACAGCCCCTGATAAATATCGCGGAGACGGGATTGCTGAACGAACTTTCCGAATTGCGTGTGGAATACGGTTTTATCCGTTACCGGGAACGATAACCCGATGCGCGGACTCAATGCGCTAAAGCTCGCTACCTTCACAAGCCCCGCCTCATTGACAACTCCTGTATTTTTATCAATCGTTAATTCCGGTCGCGTGGGATCAATAAAGGTTTTGCTGTCCGAGTCAATATAATCGTAGCGAAGACCTATGTTAATGATAAGGTCTTTATATTCGATCTTATCTTGTGCATAGCCGGAGGCAAAAACCGGATGTTTCGGAGCGTTAATGCCGCTGGCGTTCGTCTCGTTGCCGAATACATCATATCCGAAATTGTTGACGCCTCGGTTGATGTAAATTTGTTCTAAGGTCAGTTTTTGCGGACTGTTTGCAGGCAGAGCTTCATTCGATGCAATCAGACCCGGCAGAGCCATAACACCTTCGTTTCCCCATGAATAGTTTCGAATGGTATATCGTTGAAACTCACCGCCGAATTTCACAAAGTGCCTTGAACCAATTTGGGACGAGAGAGCTGCCGTAAGAGAGAGGTTTTCGCGTTTGAACTTCACATAATCTGCAACCACATCCCCAGGTGTATTAAACGAAAAGGTGAAAATATTCTTCCGTGTCGGACGCAAGTACCGCCCCCATCGCCCATTCGCCTGATCGGCGGCTGAGCGTTGCCAGATAACACCGGCGTTTGCGTTTGCAACACTATCTCCATAGGCGAGATAATTATCACCAATGATCGGGTCTGTGGTTAACGATGTTTGGCGGAAATAGCCAACAGTCACTTCGTAAAATGTAGAAGGGCTTAGAAGATGTGTGAGTTTAAGACTGCCGGACCCGTTGCCTTGTTCTATTTGGTCGATCCGATCAGTATTCATAAAATTTGCAATGTTGCCGGCGTTGCGGGCTGCGCTGAAAGCGTTAAATGTTTTACCCGCCGTATATGTTCCGGCTAATCGCAGTGTAATGGGATTTAAATCAACGCTCAGAGTTCCCGTATAGGTGAACTGCTGTAATGAGTTTCCATGCACGGGACCGGCTGGGTAAGAAAGATTGACCGTATCACCCGAGACCGGATCGCCAATTTTCCCAAGGTTAATACCGGGAAACGGCTGCGGAAGTTGATCTCGTTGATAGTTATAGTTGAACAATCCAAAGAAGCGGATTTTATCGCTGCCAACTGGACCACTGAGAGTAGAGGTGAACTCATTATAGCCGTACCAACGAGTGCCTAATCGTTTCTTGCCATCAAATGCGTTCGCCTTCGAGTTGAATCCGATATTATCGGTAATATATTGCAGGCTTCCCTTCCAAGATGTAGTTCCGGATCGCAATTGCTGTTGAATGATTCCGGAATTCGCGCCGCCAAACTCCGCATTGTAGCCGCCGGCTTGCACCTGGATTTCTTCCAAAGCATCTTGTACAATGGTGACAGCACGACCACCTACCATCGGGTTTGTAATGGGAACGCCCTCTAGGTAAAACCCAACTTCGTCTTGCCTGCCGCCGCGAATAAACACCGTATTATCTTGCAGTACGACACCCGCAGAAAGAGCGATGACGTTGTTCAATCCACGAACGGGGATGTTTGTAATATCTTCCCCCGTGGTGATACGCACGGCATTGGTGGCATTTTTATTAACGAGCGGGCGTTCCGCCGTAATTTCAACAGCTTGAAGGGTTACTCCTTCCGCCGTAAGTTCAAAATTCGCTTCGGTGGTTAAATCCGCATTGACACGAATATTGGATAGCGTAATGGGTTGATACCCCACGAAGCTTGCTTTGAGTTGATATGCGCCTGGATCAACGTTCACGATTACATACTCGCCATCGAGATTGGTCGCAGCGCCTGCCGATGTACCAACAACAATAACGTTGGCACCGATAAGAGCCTCGCCGGATTGGCGGTCTGTAACCTTACCGCGAATTTTCCCTTTCGTTCCCCCTATAAGCAGAGCAGGAACGAGGAGCAGCAACAAACATTGTATTAGGAGTTTCGAGTGCATACTATGCCTCCTTTTGTTGTGAAATGGTAACTTGTTGACGAAATTTTGTACGAGTGGATGCCCGCCTGCACAACAACACGTACTTCTTCCTCTTATGGAATGTCGAAGTTGCAGGAAAGGCACAAAACGGAAAGTTGTCTCAATTTTTATCTCCCTACGTTATGCGCAACGCAACGTGCGGGATTTTCCATTGCCTCCTTCTAAGTTGTTCGGTTTACTTTCTGCACGGCAATCAAGGGTGATCAAGCCATCGCTGTTGCAAATTATTTGCGTCAGTGTACTTACATTGAAACGATGTATCAACGAGTTTGTGATGAAGGGGGCTTATGGTGAGATGAGTGCGTATCGGTGTGTGATGAATGGCAACAGGTATCGGCGAGCGGTTTAAACATGGTTGTAAAACCGCACGGTGCTGGCGCCATTAGGGCTTTCTCAAAAACAAAAAACCCCATCTTGATATATCGGGACGGGGTTTTTCATATCAACAACACTTGTACGATTTAATTACGAGATAGCTCGCTTATTTTTTTCCTTGCATCGTCCGCAATCTGTCCCGTTGGAACCAACTCAACATATTTTTCGTAATGACGAACTGCATCGTTGTTTGCGCCTTTAAACTCATACAACTGAGCGATACGGAATAAAAGCGAAACAAGGGTGGGATTTTTTTCCAACGCTTTCTGATACGATGTGATAGCCTCATTGTACATCCGTTTTCGGACGTATGCTCGTCCAAGATTTTCATAGCTATCAGCCGCATCAGGTGCAGTCTCAACATGCTTAAGAAATTGCACGATAGCGTTATCAAGTTGATTGATCGTAAGATAGTATGCGCCGAAGCGCTGGTATGCTTGCCAATTTTTGGGACGCATCCTGATCGCTTTTCTGAACAACTCTACGGCTTTTTCTCTTTCCCCTTCTTCTACATAGATACCGGCGTGCGCTAGGATACTCAAGTACACATCGGTATTGGCAATCATCTCCGCCTGTTCATGCGCTTTTTTAAAGCTGCCGCCCATAATTGCCGGGGCAAAGGTGTAATACTGAATCAATCCATCGCGATAGACCGGCGACTGCGGGTCGTATTTTACAGCAGCTTCCAACTGAGCCTTGACCTTAGCCGCAATGAACGGCATCCGAAAAATGTTTGTAAACGAAAAATCCGCTGAATATGCTTCTGCTAAACGGAAATGATACTCCGCGTTATGCTCATCCAATTCAACCGCTCTTTCCAGATGCTCAATGGCTTTTTCTATGTTTTGAGGCTCTCGTAAATATGCCAAGCCTAAACGATAGTGAGCGTCTACATTGCGCGCATTTTTTTCAAGCTCCTGCTCGTACTGGCGCTTTGAATCTATAAACGTACGCAGTTGCTCGTGCTGTATTTTTTGTGTAACAATTGTTTGGGCTCCGGCGTGTGCCGCGAGCAAAAACAAAGCTGTACGATAGAATACTCTTCTTATCGTAACCATGATTTCCTCCTTCAAATCATTCCAAGCCGATTCTCTCCAAATAGTACTACGAATGCCTATGCATTATGTTGCGTTATTCCCATTCTTGAAATTGCCCGCCTTTATTGTTTTCGGTAATAGTTATATTACAACGTATGAAATGGTATTGTAATATTGACATTCAATCCGCACTGCGGATTGCTGGTCAGTTTAAATTCATGTCTGTCGCCATACAATTGCTCCAATCGCTCACGCGTATTTCTTAACCCTACTCCTTCTGAGGATATTGCGTGGTAGTCCTTCGGCAACCCGGGCCCGTCATCCATAACGGATAATTGCAGATTGCCGTTGACATGCACAGCGGAAATTTCAATCTTGCCGCCCGAAGTCCGGGGACCCACCGCATACCGAATTGCATTTTCCACTAACGGCTGGAGAATAAGATTGGGCACTTTCGCTTCGGAAAGCGATTGATCAATCATAATTTGAATCTTTAGACGTTCTCCAAACCGGATTTGTTCAATCTCGAGGTATCGTTGAAGAAACTCGAGTTCTTCTTTCAGCGTCACTTCTTGAATGCCGACATTGCGTAATGAATAACGGAGCAGATCCCCCAGCCGCGCAAGCACACGGTCGGCATCGTGCACATTTTTGTGCATCAGTGACGAAATAGTATTGAGTGTGTTGAAGAAGAAGTGCGGGTGAAGCTGCATCTTGAGGGCTTGAAGTTGCGCTTGAGAAAGCTGCGCTTCTAATTGCGTAGCGCGCAGCTCCCTATCCCGAAATTTTTTATAATACTCCCGGCTATAGCCGATCCCCAGAATGACCCAATACGTCAAGAGGTTAAATTGGAAATTGAACGCAAATGAAAATTGAATTGCTTTAAATGCCTCGTACAGCTTTAAGGGATACGGTCGGATTGACTGAAACACCGCTTCTGCAATGAGAAGCTGAATGGAAGAAACCAGCAGGCTTGTGGGTAT
>JACQBK010000067.1 GCA_016194505.1 Ignavibacteriales bacterium
TTCCGTCATGCCGATGCTCGCAACTTGCGGCTGGCAATAGGTACAGCTTGGGATATTCCCTCTATCAAACCCGTGCAATGCTTTTTTCGCAAGATGCTCCGCCGCAATGATGCCCTGATGCGATGCGGCGTGAGCCAACCACGGTGCACCGGATACATCGCCGATTGCGTAAATTCCATCTACGTTGGTCTTGCCGTATTGATCCACCACAATTGCGGCACGGTCAACTTTTACTCCCGCCGTTTCAAGACCGAGATTTTCAATATTCCCCTGCACGCCTACCGCCATCAAAGCGACATCGCCTTTCAGTTCCTTTATTCCATCTTTGCCGGAAACTTTGATTGCTACGTCATTCCCAATATTGACAGACTCGACTTTCGTATTTGTGAGAATCTCAATTCCCTGTTTTTTTAAGCTCGACTCAAGAATTTTCGTGATTTCTTTATCTTCCTTTGGAAGAACAGAGGGTAGCATCTCGATTACGGTAACTTTCGTCCCGAAGGCGTTGTAAAAATAGGCAAACTCAATCCCGATCGCTCCGCCTCCGATCACAAGCATAGTCGTGGGAGGTTGCTGGAGCAACATCGCTTCAGTGCTCGTAATAATCTTCGTCCGGTCAATCGTAACGCCGGGAAGTGAGCGCGGACGTCCCCCTGTGGCAAGAATTGTGAATTTCGTTTTAATCGTATCGGTTACTTTGCCATCTTTACTGATTTCAATCGAGTTCTTTCCCGTCAATTTTGCAGTTCCAGGAACAACCTCGATTTTATTTTTCTTCATCAGATACTCGACACCCTTGGAAATCCTATCCGCAACATCCCTACTCCGCTTAATGATTTTCGGGAAGTCTATTTTCAAATCCTTATAGCTAAACCCAAATTCTTCGGCTTTTTTGAACGTATGATACAGCTCAGCGCTCTTTAACAAGGCTTTGGATGGAATACATCCCCAATTGAGACATATTCCTCCCAGCTTGTCCCTTTCGACTATGCCAACCTTCATTCCAAGCTGCGCGGCACGGATAGCGGCGACATAGCCGCCCGGACCGGAGCCAATAACAGTAACGTCGAATTGTTTTTCAGCCATTGATTTCCTTTCAAAGTGTCAGAGAGGACTTTTCCTCCATAAACAAAGCAAAAAAAATGTCCTTTTTCACAAAAACAGCGTTGTCAATATAGGCATAACTGCAAAAAAAGGCAACCAATAATGGATGAAAAGGTGTCATTATCGTAGTTAACTTCCCCTGCATCCCGATGTGTCTGGATACCGAGGAAATAGAAAGTAAAAAAGGAAATGAGAACCTTCCGAAGGTTAAGCGCTCTACGATTTCCATAACTATGCCAGCCCACACCGCAACGGCGTTCAAAAGATCGCATGAACCAGTTGCGGCGTAGTCTCCCAACCGCCTGCGTCGGGCAGGCGATAGGGGACGGGCACGACCTTCCGGTAAGTAGAACGCAAACTCTCACGGAGGAACCAAGTGTTTCGTCACATAATAAATTACATATTTTTATTTGATTCTTTTTTACTTTTACGTTATGTTGGAACAAAAAATTTCGCGGGATGGCAGAGCACGAAGAGCGAATTGCGGTCTCAAATCGCAAAGCCCGGCACGATTACCACATACTCGAAACTCTCGAGGCAGGAATTGCGTTAAAGGGGACGGAAGTCAAATCCTTGCGTAAGGGTAATGGCAACCTACAAGATAGCTACGCAATGATTAAAAACGGCGAGGTCTGGCTGCACGGCTTGCACGTCAGCCCCTACGAGCAGGGCAACATCAACAATCACGATCCACGCAGAATACGGAAGCTGCTTCTCAACAAAAAAGAAATTCGGAAGCTGTTGACAAAAGTTCAGGAAAAAGGATTGTCGCTCATTCCGCTTGCCTTGTATTTTAAAGGGCCGTACGCAAAAGTTCAGCTAGCGGTTGCACAGGGTAAGAAGAGTTACGATAAACGCGAAGCAATTAAGCAACGCGAAGCGAAGCGCGATATTGCGCATCGCTTAAAACGATCTGCAACTTCATAGAGGAGTAGTTCCTAAAAATTGTTCCCTTCCCTACAAGAACAGATGGACATCATCAAACGTGGCGTCTCGGAGATTATCCCCGAAGACGATCTTGTGAAAAAGATTGAAAGGTCCATCAAAACAAAAAAACCGTTGCGGGTGAAACTTGGTTGCGATCCAAGCCGCCCCGATCTCCATCTCGGACACTCCGTCGTACTCCGAAAACTCAGACAGTTTCAAGACCTTGGCCACCAAGCAATTCTTATCATAGGCGATTTCACCGGCATGATCGGCGACCCATCGGGCAAAAGCAAAACGCGCCCTTCTCTTTCTCTTGAAGAGACACGACACAACGGTCAATCGTACTTCGAACAGGCGACGAAAATCCTTTCGACAAAGAATGTGCGGATGCAGTACAATTCCGACTGGCTCGGTAAAATGAGTTTTACCGACGTTGTCTTACTCGCAAGTAAATATACCGTTGCACGCATGTTGGAGCGCGATGATTTTACCGAACGATATAAAGCGGGCGAGCCGATCGGCATCCATGAATTTTTATATCCGCTCGCGCAAGCGATGGATTCGGTGGCAATCGAGGCGGATATCGAGCTTGGCGGAACGGATCAAAAATTTAATTTACTCGTTGGCAGAGATATTCAACGCGAAAACGGATTGGAACCGCAGGTCATTCTTACGATGCCGATTCTTATCGGAACGGACGGCGTTGATAAAATGAGCAAGTCGCTCGATAATTACATCGGCATTAGCGAACCTCCGAAAGAAATTTACGGCAAGACGCTCCGCATTTCAGACAATTTGATTTATTCATACTTCGAGCTGGCAAGCGATGTACCGAATGTAGAACTTCTTACCATTAAGAAACGGCTGGCGGATCCGAATATCAATCCCCGCGACCTGAAGCGCACACTCGCCCGCACACTCGTTGCACTCTATTATACTGAAGAAGCGGCGCGGAAAGCGGAAGAAGAATTCGATAGAATTTTCATTGATAAAAGCGTACCAGACGAAATTGAAGAGTATAAACTTAAAGCTCACAATGGCGATGCTACAATACTTGGGTTGCTGACGGTAACGCAGTTGGCTTCCTCCAACAGCGAGGCGCGTAGGCTTATCGAGCAAGGCGGGGTTTCGATTGACGGAGAAAAAGTAACAGATTTTAATTCATCGCTTCCCGCGAAAAAAGAGTTTATCTTAAAAGTAGGCAAACGAAAATTTCTTAAAGTAAGACGATAATATTATTCACTACATACTTTCACACCTAAGACGGAGATGAGGCAGTGTTCGTTCCCACAAAGTTATTTTTCACAAAAGGCGTCGGTAGGCATAAAGATTATCTTCAATCGTTTGAGCTTGCGCTTCGCGATGCAGGCATAGAAAAATGCAACATCGTTACAGTGTCCAGCATTTTTCCGCCGGGCAGCAAGCGCATATCGAGAGAAGAGGGGTTGAAGTTACTCCAACCCGGCGCAATCACCTTTTGCGTTATGGCGCGCAACGCAACCAATGAGCCGAATCGCCTCATCGCTGCCTCCATCGGCGTTGCACAACCGGCGGATCCGTCCCAGTACGGGTACTTATCGGAACATCATCCCTATGGTGAAACCGATGAACGGGCGGGCGAATATTCGGAAGACCTCGCGGCAACAATGCTTGCTTCTACATTGGGAGTAGAGTTTGACCCCAACACAGCGTGGGACGAGCGAGAAAAAATTTATAAAATGTCCGGGAAAATCGTGAAGACCTACAACATTACCCAATCCGCGGAAGGCGATAAAAACGGCTTGTGGACAACCGTGATTTCTTCGGCGGTGCTGTTCCCCTGACTTAATTTTCAATCGAATCTCATATAATCAAAAAGTCCCGCCGTTGAGCGGGACTTTTTAGTTTAAAAATTTTTCTCAAAAAACCTTTCACAGAGAACACAGAGGATACACAGAGTAAAAACTATCATAAAGTTTTTCTCCGTGTAACTCTGTGACTACTTTGTGCACCTCTGCGTGATGTTTTTATCTTGACCGCTATAACGTTGTTAAAATGACTTCAGTTTATTTTACAAAGCTATTTCGATAGCCCCTCCAGCACTACGACAAACTCCCCCTTTTTTTCTGCTTTAGAAAATTGCTGGTGAAGCTGCGGCGCTGTTCCGTGGAAAATTTCTTCCGTCGGAAGCGTTAAATCGAATGCAACACACAATCGCCGCGTTGTGCCGAAGACTTCCGCAATATCACGAACCAACTGCACAAGGCGATACGGCGCATCCATCAACACCACCGTGCGCTTTTCTTTCTTCAATTGCTGCAACTCCGTGATTCTCCGATTTCTTTTCGGCGAAAGAAATCCCTGAAAAACAAACTCGTCAATGGGAAACCCTGAAACAATCAATGCCGGCAGCAACGATGATGCACCCGGTATCGGGACAATTTTTACCCCTGCCTTGATCGCTTTCTGCACTAGCACTTGGCCGGGATCGGAAAACACCGGCGTGCCTGCATCCGAAATAACTGCCGCAGATTTCCCCTCTTTTAATTTTTGAAGAATAATTTGCGAAGCTGCCGCCTCGTTGTGCTCGTTTAAGCTCTCAACGGGTTTTTCAATGCCGAAATGTCGAAGGAGCCTTGCTCCCTCCTTTCGCTCTTCAAAAACGACAATATCAACTTCCTTCAAAACGCGAAGAGCGCGAAAGGTAATATCTTCCAAATTTCCAATCGGCGTCGCAACGAGGTACAGGGTGCCGGACATTATTACTCTGAAGTACTAGTGTGGTATTGACTCAAGGGGATTCCGCGCTTTTGCGCTTCCCACTCTCGAATAGCCAAAATAATAATCGCAGTGGTGGGAACTGCAATAAGGAGTCCTATAAAGCCGAGAAAATAAAAGAATACGAGAATCGAAAAAATGGTGAGGAGCGGATGCAACCCTACTTTGCTTCCGACGATTTTCGGCGAAAGATACATTGTTTCGAATATTCGAAGGACTTCTATGGAACCGAGAGCGAAGAGCACCTTCGGCAAAATTGGGGGATCGCTAAATGCGGCAACGATAACTGCTATAAACATTGTGATAACAAGACCAAAATAGGGAACGAGATCCAACATCGCCGCGATCACGCCAAGCATGAGCGCATACTTGATGCCCACAATTGAAAGAAGGACTGAAACGAGTATCCCTTGTAGAAACGCAACGGTAAGAGCGCCACGCAGGTATAATCCGATGATTTCATCTGCGATTTGCAAATAATCCGCCACGCGATCACGGTGCCGGTTCGGAAACAGCTTCAAAAGCCTCTCATAAATTTTCGGGAAATCCGTAAGAATATAAAACGTCAAGAACGGAACCAGCACAACATAAAATATTTGCGTAAGAAGACCTCCGAAACTGCTCACAAGGACAACCATCCCTTTGAATAAATTCTTCAGAATATCTTCCAACTTAGGCGCAAGCTGGCTCGACAATGTGGTACGGACATCCTCAGCAGATATTCCGTAACGCTCCAGGACTTTCGTAATTCTGCTATCGGCTATCCACTTATTAAAATCGGAGATCAACCGAGACAACGAATCGAGTACTCCTTCCACCTGTGTCAATACCACCGGCAAAACAAAGAAGAGAGTCAACGTGATAATGCCAAGCAGGAACAAAATCAGCACAAGCGATGTAATCCAGCGTGCAACGTTCCATCGTTCAAAGCGATCAACGACAGGACTGAGAACATATGCAAGAATCAAAGAGACGACGAACGGCGCCAACAGTGATGAAATGGTGTGCAGAAACCATAAAGAGAAAAGAATAATGCTCAGCCACATAATCTTTTTCGCCAATTCATAGCCGCGCAAGGGATACAGCAAAAAAAGAATAGCGCCGAGCACCAGAAACGGAGAGACAATAACTTGAATAGTGTAAATCAGGACAAGCAATAATAACACCCCCCCTGCGAGGAGAACAATTTCAATGCGACCGAGAGATTTGAATAACGTATCCCACTTCTCGTCTTTCAGCCCAGGTACGGGTTGAACATCCGGTATCACAGGTTTGGCACGCCGTTTTCCGTTCATGCTTATTTGCCTTTAAGAGACGAAACCCCTGTGTGTCCAAACCCTCCGTCACCCCTGTTCGTTTCAGCTAACGTTGCTACCTCTTCCCATTCTACTCGTGCATAACGATGCACAACAAGCTGTGCGATCCTGTCGCCACGGCGAATCATAAACGGCGCTTTGCCAAAATTTGTAAGAATAATTTTTATTTCGCCACGGTAATCGGAATCAATCGTCCCGGGTGAATTCAAAATACCGATTTGATGCTTGATCGCTAACCCGCTGCGGGGCCGCACTTGTGCTTCAAATCCTTCAGGAAGCTCGATACTGCACCCGGTTGGAATAAGCACCGTCTCCCCCGGTGGGATGGTCGTCTCCATCGTAACGGCGGCATAGATATCCATTCCGGCGGAGCCTTCAGTGGCGTAGGCAGGAAGCGGAATATCTGAAGACTCTGGGCTTACGCGAGATATTTTTACTTTGATATGTTCAGACAAAGAGGATATTTCAAATAGTGGAATGCCAATGTATCCGCCATCTATGTTGCGGATTTCTTTGCAAAATATAGCGAAGAGAGGCAGGAAAAGCAAACATCCATTTCCGCCAACAAAAAACCCCGCCTCAATATATCGGGGTGGGGTTGCAATAACTAGAAAAGAATAGGCTATTCTATCTTTTTTCTCCTCGTTCTTTCTTCGATCTCCATTTTTCGTATTTGTTTTCTGACGGTATTGATGTCCGTTTCGCCGCGACGGACGGCATCCATCAGGCTATCCAAACGCATTGCATGAATCCCCACACGCATTCGCATATTCGGATCTCTGAATATCGAATCAAGCGTATAATGTTCCATCGTATGAAGCGGGTTCATTTTTCCCATCTTCACGATTGTAATGCTATCCCCTTGCATTTCAACTCGGAATGTGGAGTCATCTTGATAAAAACGATAGTTGAATCCGCGACCTTTTTCCGATCCTGATATTCGTATGCGGGGCTTGACCCACATCATCCTCGGCGCAGAAAGAGTCTCATCAGAACTACTTTCAACCCGAATGCTAAAGAAGTCGCCCTCTCTGTGCGCTTCAACCCGCATGTTCTCTCTTGGCGCAGGCAGTTGGTGTACAGGGCTCATTTCACGGTCGGCAAAACGCCGCATCAGTACATCCATTTGGGCTTCAATATCGTGGCGTTGGAATTCAACTTGCCGCACTCTGATTCTGATTGTCTCCAAATCAACATCAATGTGGGAATACGCGGCGCTATCCGGCGAAACGAGGATGAACGTTTTCACTTGAGGCATCCTGTGTATCTCACGGAAGATTCTTTCAGCCTTTTCCGGTAAGGCGTTTGATGCCGCAACCTTGTAGGGTGCGTTGCCGGTTTGCAAAAAGCGCTCCAAACGATCACGCTGATGTGGCTCTAATGATGCCGTGATGCCGGCAAGCATCACGCGATTTAACAACGAATCAATGACCAGAAGCTGAGCCTGTGTCGGGTTAATTTGTTTATAGAGATCGGCAACCGTTACCCGTGGATTTGCCTTCGCCTGTTTCCGCCCCACGTCAATGCGGTATCCTTTTTCAGCGCTTTCATCAACGCGAAGGGCGGTTTCCGCCTTTGCATCGAGCGGCAGAGTTCCAAACAAAGCAAACTGCAGCACCTGATTCTTGTCAAGATTCGAGAACCATGGCATCAATGAGGCTTTCAGAATATTATTTTCATACGCCTGTTGCACCCGTTCAGATTGTTTCCCTGCATACTGAAACAACGAACTTCGATTTTGATAGAGCACAATGGCAACAACGACCATCGCCACAGCGCCAAGAGCGGACATAAGGGGAATGAGTTTCTTCGGGAACGGCAGAAGATTATCTTGCTCTCTACTTCGTTTGTCCAATTCAACGGAAAGCCTTGTCCAAAATCCAAGTTTCTCCGGCACGGGCTGCTTGGAGGTTAAGAGCCGTTTTAAGAATCGCAGTTCGTTTAATTCGTTGGCAACTTCGGAATTCTGGGCTGCGAGTTGCTCAACAAATTTTACTTTTTCCGCGTCAAGCTCTCCATCTACATAGAGAGAGAGCAATTCCGATACTTCATGGTTTAACAATTGTTTCATTTAGATATTGTCCTTCAGCAAGGGCTTCAATGACTTCCGAAGCATTGCGCGTGCACGCGAAAGTCGGGATTTCACCGTCCCTATTTCGCATTGCATCACGTCCGCAATTTCTTCGTACGAAAGCCCATCTATATCTTTTAACACAATCGGAAGTCGAAATTTTTCCGGCAATGATTGAAGGCCGGCGGCAACTAACTCTTGCGCTTCTTTATCTTCCGGATGAACGGTAATTTTTGCGTGGAATTCCTTGTCGCTCGAATTTAACATTGTCTGGAGTGAAAACATTTTCCGGACTTTTCGTTTGCGCAGCTCATCCCGACTTTTATTGACTGCAATTCGATAAAGCCACGTGTAAAAGGACGACTCAAAACGGAAACGCGGTAGCGCTTCGTACGCTTTGATAAAAACTTCCTGCGCTATGTCATCAATGATTTCTTGCTCATGGAAAATCGAGTAAATCAAATTCCGAATGCGCCCATGGTAGCGCTCTACCAAAAAACGAAAGACGTGCTGATTGCCGTTTTGGAAAAGAGTAATGAGCAGCTCATCGCTCTTTTCGTCAAGAGCGACGTCAACAACATCTGCAACCGACTGGCTTGCCATGTGGCTCGATTTACCATCCCGCAAAGATTTATGTCCCTGCTCTATCATATAGACGTATGACACTCTCTTATAGTTCCTTCCCCCGACACGGTTCTAAAACGTTCATTCACAACGACTTTATGAGCCTGCGGACAACCGGAGGCAGAGGGGTCGTCTCTCATTATATACAGGAAGGAGTTCAATAAGTTTCACCAATCAACCAGGAAAATAGAAAACTCGTATAAGCCAAACAACCTATACGAGTTTTTTTATAATCGGCGTTATCGAATTATTTTTAAGCAGATGCATCTGCCAGCATTCGTGGTTCGGCAACTTTTACCCGTTTTTCAAATTCATCTCGAAAGCGGCGTATCATGGATTGCACGGGCCAGGCGGCGGCATCACCAAGAGCGCAAATCGTGTTCCCCTCGATATTATTCGCAACATCCATCAGCAAGTCGATATCTTCCCTTCGTGCGTCGTTATTCTCAAAACGCTTCAGCACTTTCCACAGCCAGCCCGTTCCTTCACGGCACGGCGTGCATTGCCCGCACGATTCGTGATAATAGAATTTTGAAATGCGGGTAATGACTTTAATAAGGTCCGTATCTTCATCCATAACGATCATACCTGCAGTCCCGACTGAAGAGCCGGCGGCTTTCATCGAATCAGCGTCCATCTTTGCGCCCTCAAGCTGGTCGCCGCGTAAAATCATTGTCGAAGAGCCGCCCGGTATGACCGCTTTGATTGCCTTGTTGCCAGGAATGCCTTGCGCGTACTTATGGATAATTTCTAGCAATGGAACACCTGTCGGCATTTCGTACACGCCCGGCTTATTAACATGACCACTCACACCAACGAGAATTGGTCCGGGATGTTTCGGCGCGCCGATTTTCGAGTACCGCTCCCACCCGTTGTTAATGATAAGAGGAACGTTCGAGATCGTTTCAACATTATTGATTGTCGTCGGACAGCCCCACAAACCATTCTGTGCAGGGAATGGCGGCTTGACGCGCGGGTATCCCCGCTCGCCTTCGATGGAATTCATCAACGAAGATTCTTCGCCGCAAATATATGCTCCCGCTCCCTTGTGAATAACAACGTTTGTCGTGAACTCTGAGCCAAGAATTTTCTCTCCAACATAGCCTTTGGCATACGCATCAGCCAATGCTTTTTCCATCATGCGAAT
Source organism: Ignavibacteriales bacterium (assembly GCA_016194505.1). Taxonomy (GTDB): domain Bacteria; phylum Bacteroidota; class Ignavibacteria; order UBA10030; family UBA10030; genus JACQBK01. The sequence continues at coordinate 9,947 of JACQBK010000067.1, forward strand.
CCATTTCCCGTATTCGCCGCGAATATACAAATACGCCGTGGTGATGCCCATGGCGTAACACGCGATAACGGTACCTTCGAGCAACAAGTGGGGATTCAATTCAAAGATCTGACGGTCTTTGAATGTCCCCGGCTCGGACTCGTCACCATTCACGCAAAGGTATTTCGGCTTGGTGGTTTGCTTCGGCATAAACGTCCACTTCAAGCCGGTAGGGAAACACGCTCCGCCCCGTCCGCGAAGATTGGATTTCTTCACTTCGTCGGTTACTTCTTCCGGCTTCATACCGAGAGCTTTGCGAAGCGCCTTGTAGCCGCCGTTCGCCTCGTACACGTCAAGCTTATGTAAATCTTTTATGTCGGGAAGAATGTACGTTTCCATCACTTCATTCATCACGTAAGTTCAGAAAGAATTTTATCTACTTTTTCCGTCGAGAGGTTTTCATAATACTCTTCACCGATAGCAAACATCGGAGCAGTCCCGCAGGAACCCATGCACTCCACTTCCGACAGGGTCCACTTCATATCAGGTGAGGTCTGTCCAATCTCAACACCGAGCCGATGTTCAAGGTGCTCGACAATTTTTGCCGAGCCTCGCAACATACAGGAAACGTTTGTGCAGACTTCAATGTGATGCTTGCCAATGGGCTTGGAGTGATACATTGTATAGAACGTTACCACGCCCAAAATATGGCCATACGGCACATTCAACAACTGAGCGACATATTTCATGGTGTCATTGGAAATATGCCCAAACTGTTCCTGCGCCATCCACAATACAGGCAATACCAACGCCTGCGTGGTTGGGTATTTCTTCTTTAACTCTTCTATTTTTTTAAGATTTTCTTCGGTAAACATCTTTAATCAAGGAAAAATTAAAAGGTAAAAATTCAAAAAGTATTTTTATTTTTCACTTTTACTTTTGAATTGTCACTTATCCGCTTCTCCCATAACGGGGTCGAGACTGCCGATAATGGCAACAACATCCGAAATCATACAGCCTTTCAACATCGTTGGGAGCGATTGAAGATTCACAAACGACGGAGAGCGAATTTTCAATCTCCATGGATACCCTTCACCGTGGCTATAAAGATAAAATCCCAATTCGCCCTTGGGAGCTTCCACAGCGCTGTAAATTTCACCGACCGGCGGCTCTACACCAAAATTCACAATCATAAAATCATGGATAAGCTCTTCCATTTTTGTATAGATGCGCTCTTTACGCGGAAGAACTTTTTTGGGCTTAAACGCGTGGACTTCTCCTGTGGGAATTTGTTCTAACACTTGCAGCAGTATCTTCTCGCTTTCCTTCATCTCCGCCATGCGGACATAGTATCGCGCCAACGCATCTCCGCCTTCATATACGGGAACATCAAAATCCAAATCTTTATAGACTAAGTACGGATTTGCTCGTCGCAAATCGTGCGAAACTCCGCACGCCCGCAGGCAGGGACCGGTTACACCTAAACCCATCGCTTCGTCACGCGAAAGTACCCCGATTCCATCAGTCCGCTCAACAAAGATTCGATTTTTATTGAGAAGCTTTTCGCATTCTTCAAGGTTTGCAGGAAACTCCTCAATGAATTTTTGCACCATCGCCATTGTTTCGGGAGTAACATCTTGTGCTACGCCGCCAATACGCGTATAGCTTGTGGTAAATCGCGCGCCTGCAATGTTCTCAAAAATATCATAGAGCTTTTCCCGCTCGCGGAACGACCACATCCATACCGTCAATGCGCCGACATCCATGGCTATAGAGCCTAAGAACATAAGGTGAGATGAGATGCGCGCAAGCTCCGATATCATCACGCGGATATATTGCGCCCGGGGCGGCGCTTCAATTCCGATAAGCTTTTCAACCGCAATAGCGTAAGCGGTGTTATTCGACATCGGAGAAAGATAATCGAGGCGATCGGTATGAGGAATAAATTCGTGATAGGTAGAATTCTCCGCAAGCTTTTCGTAGCCGCGATGGAGATACCCAAGTTCCGGCACACAACCGATTACTGTTTCCCCATCAAGCTGAATGAGCAAGCGCAACACTCCATGGGTCGCCGGATGCTGTGGACCCATATTCAAAATCATCGTGTTCTCAAGCGGATCGTCAAACGAGACGCTGGTGTTTTGGTCTTCGAGCGCTTGAAGGATTTTTGACTTGCGGGAAACTTCTTCGGTGTGGGATTCCATAACAGTTACTTTTTGGGAAGCGGAAGGGAACCGGGGATTCCCATCAATGGGAAATCTTTACGGAGAGGGTGATGTTCAAATTCATCGGGCAAATACATGCGGCGCAAATCCGGGTGACCCTCAAATATGATTCCGAACATATCGTACGTTTCACGCTCGTGCCAATTTGCCGTTGCCCATACAGTAGAGACGGTCGGCAGTTTGGGGTTTTCTTCTTCGACAAATGTTTTGAGCCTGATGCGATGGTGGCTCGTGAGCGAATACAAATTATAAATTACGCCGAACCGTTTGGCGGGGGTGTACATATCAATGCCGCATAAATCTGCAAGCAGATCAAACTTCAACGTCGAGTCGTCCTTTAAGAACCGGCACACATCGACGATAATTTCTTTCGGCACGACAACGGTCAACTCGTCGCGAAATTCATTCGCTTCAATATTACTTTCGCCGAAACGGGATTTTAATTGTTCAATGACTTTTTGATTCACACTAACCTGCAATAATCGGCAACGGTTGAGGCTGGTTCTGCGCCAAAGGCGCACTCGTGCGCCATCCTTTTGGTGTATCCGCCTCGGGCGGAAATTTCGCCTCGCCAATATAGGAAGGCGAGTTCCCTCGGCTTTCGCCACGTTGCACTTTTTGCTGAAGAAGAATTAAAGCATTCAAAAGATTATCCGGACGCGGCGGACAGCCGGCAACATATAAATCTACGGGCAGGAACTGGTCAATCCCCTGCACAACCGAATAGGTGCGATACATTCCGCCTGAAGACGTGCAAGCCCCCATCGCAATGACCCACTTCGGGTCGGGCATTTGGTCATAAATTTTACGGACGACCTTCGCCATTTTGTACGTCGTCGTGCCGGCAACGATCATCACGTCCGACTGGCGAGGCGAAAAGCGGAACACCTCCGAGCCGAACCGCGAAGCATCAAAACGAGGTCCGGCAAACGCCATCATCTCGATAGCACAACAGGAAATACCCATCGGCATCGGCCAGAGAGAATTTTTCCGGCACCAGTTGATGGCAACGTCAATTTGCGTTGTCAGAAAACTATCGCCTAACGCATGCTCTAATCCCATTCCAATGCCCCTTTCCGCCACACATAATAGTAGCCGACTAAGAGAATAAAAATAAAAACCGCCATCGTTATAAATCCGTTTACACCGAGTCCCTTAAAGGTGACTGCCCATGGATAGAGAAATACAACTTCGATATCAAACAAGATGAAAAGCACGGCGACCATGTAAAACTTGATGGAAAAGCGCTCACGCGCGCTTTTCACCGGTTCCATGCCGCTTTCGTATGTCGTATATTTTTCTTCCGTCGGATGCTTGGGCCCGAACAACTCGTTCAGCTTTACCATCACGATACCGAACGCCGCTCCGCCTGCAAGCATCACAAAAATTGGGATATAACCTTCGAGCATGATCTACTCTATTAACAATTTTTTCGATGAAAACGTTACCGCTCAATCACCTGTCAAAAAACCTTAAAAAATCAATACAAGATTAAAGAAAAATGGTCTGAAAGTCAACCAAATCAATACAAAGCCGATTCATCTAAAAATCAACTGCACACCTTCCAGGGGCCAACGAGCACGGACTTTGAGCGTATCGGCATAATTGAGAAACCTTTCGGATTGCTTAAAAGGATATGGCTGACCCGCATCATACTTTTTATTTTTGTTACGATCGCGAAAAGCATGAAGAATATATTGTCCTTCGGTAATATCCTTAAACTCAAACTTCCCCGCTTGTTTCAAAGCAAGGCGGTAGGGAGTAGAATTTTTCTGGGCAATGTTTTCCGCAAACAAATGGAACGAACCCGTCGTGTCGCTTCGATTGCCATCAACAAGGATCCCTTCTATGCTGCTAAAAATTTCAGGGTCAAGAGTTTGAAATACAAGGGTCTGGAGAGTATCTTTCCCCTTCTTTCCCGTCTGAGTCAAGAGGTTTTTCAGTTCGATGGTCAGCTTGTACCATGCCTTCGGCATTAACTGGTTTTGGGGAGATACTTCCATCGCGGCATTGCTAAGCCATCGAATCGAAACCGGCACAGAAGATTTTGTGCTATCTCGCAAGACCACACTTTTGGATGATTGTTCCTCTTGCAAAATATCGTTGAAGAAAATTTGAATGGGCGCCTGAAGTTCAATAGTGCGCGCACTATCGAGCATTGAAAAAGATCTAACCATTGGTGGAAGGCTGTCCTTGAGAGATGCACCGTTAAATGCTAACGCGCTTGCGATGGGATTGACCGCATGCCCGGCAAGGTCTTTGCTTTCCTGCGCAAATAATTTGTACGGCTGAGACGCAAGTTGTTCATCCGTCAACACTAAAAATGTCGAAAAACTTGGAAGAACAGGCGCCGCAGCAAGAGTGTTCAAAACATTTCCTTGTACCGTATCGCCAATGAAAAAACTATGCTGCGAGACGGTGCTCGTATCCATCGGCTCGGAGAATTCGACAAGAAGATGTCTGCGATCTTGAGGAGTAACCTTCAACAGCCGCGGAGCGGTCGTATCCGCCGTGGATAAGCGCATCGTTACATTTGTTTGCAGCGTATCATCGGGAGTTAAAACAATATTGTTTGAAGGAACTCCGAATTCATCAATCTCCGGATCATACAGGAGGTTGCGGTATTCGTCCTTCACTGCAAGGATGCGATAAGAGCCAAATGAAAGGTGTCGAAAGAAAAACGCGCCGTCCTTGCCCGTTTGAGTTATATAGTCCGGTCTTGTCGTCTGGGGGTTCAGCGTGTCGGGATTCATCACGCCAAGATTATACGCAAACACCATCACGCCGCTCACTTGGTCTCCCGATTTTTGAGGATAGACCTTCCCTTCGATTGCTCCGCGGTCAATTTCTTCTCCAGTCGAAAACGCAAGAATGAACGCCTGAGCCATTCTATTCCGGTTGTGCACGTCTATAACATCCGTCCCGACATTAACAACATACGTAGTGCGAGGGCGGAGTTTTTCGGTGAATCGAATCGTTACCTCGGTGCCGCTCCAATCAAACTCCAACGCGCCGAGATTCGGAGAAATAAAAATGGACTCTTCCGTGCTTCTGTGGTCAACGTATTCATCGAATTCTAAAACGATGTTATCACCGGCGAATTTTGTCGTATAAGGAGGAGGAAAGGTTGAGACGATCGCAGGGGGAGTTGTATCAACAGGACCGCCCTGAGGAGCAACTTGTCCCGCACAAGAAACGAGAAAAAAAACAACCGAGATGTAGACGACTGCGTTACGGAACAAGGATAAATTCATACGGAAAAAATTCTTGGAGAGAACTTGATTACCCTACGTAAGACATTTGGAAAAAAATCGTGTCATTGTGAAGCGCTTTTTGCTGAAGCCTGTCCGCCGATCCCGTTTTTCGGGATCCCGTACAACCTGCCTGCCGCAGGCATGGCGGGACAGGCGGGCAATCTCATTTTTTGATTTAGGGGATTGCCCGCCTGACCGTCGGGCAGGCTTCGTCGTCCCCTTGGGACTCCTCGCAAAGACAACTATTTTTATTTTTCTGATATCTTTAATATAGAAAAAGGTGAGCTAAAAAGGTAGAGATTATCCTGTCCCTCAGACGTGACCGTCACCTTAAAGGTGACGGTCACGTTAGCAATAAAGATTATCCCGTTGCGTTAGCCGCCTTTTGAGCCTCTCTTCTCATCTTACGGTAATTTCGCACTGCTCGTTGGTGCTCGGAATAGTTTTTCGAGAACTTATGTCCACCATTTCCATTGGCAACGAAGTAAAGATAGTGGTGCTTTTCCGGATACAGTACAGCAAGAATGGATTGCCTTCCCGGATTGTTGATCGGTCCCGGCGGCAAGCCATAATGAACATACGTATTATAAGGTGAATCAAATTTTAGATCGGAGTAAAGCAGCCTGCGAGGTCCGTCCGGAATGACATATTGAACAGTCGGATCCGCTTCCAACCGCATATTCTTTTTTAGCCTGTTAAGATAAACGCCGGCAATTGTAGGTCGCTCATTGTCAACACGTGACTCCCCTTCGACAATCGAAGCGAGGGCTAACACGTCTTTCATGCTCATTTTTAACTGTTCTTGTCGTGCGCGAAGGCTATCTGCATAAAATTTTTTAAACTCCTTAACGAGTCGCGCGATAATTTCTTCCTCATCCGTTTGCCAAAAGAAACTGTACGTATCGGGCATCAGATAACCTTCAAGCGTTGGAGCTTCTATGCCTAATCCTTTTATATAGCTTTCATTCGTACACAGGGAGACAAAACGTGTTTCATCAATGCCGAGATCTTTGCCAAAACGGCGCGCAACGAATCGGACCCTCCATCCTTCCGGAATGACCACCGGAATACGATAGCGGGACTTTCCCTCCTTCAAATCATTTAAAATTTCTATGTTGGATAAACCGGAAGGAAAACGATATTTACCCACTTTTATCTCTTTTGTAAGCCCGAGAATCCGGCCGGCAAGGTTAAGAGTCCAACGACTCCTCACAGCCCCGCTTGACTCCAGCGAATCGCTTACCGTTTTGAACGAAGCTCCGCGCGCGATAATAACAACCCTTTCATTCGCATCACTCGCAGTATTGGGAGCCCAAAATATCCAGAAAGCGAACAAGCCAATAAGTACAACAACGCTTGATGGAACAATCCACCAAAGCTTGCGCCTATTGGCTTCTGATTGAAAAGACGGCATAGTCTATTTTTTCGCTCCGCGTGTTTTTCTTTTCTCTTCCATAAAAGCACGTTCGATACTGCGGGATTCGTCAATGATGCGCTCAAATAATCGGCGAATTGCTTGGCGCGAAAGCGGTCCCGGATTATTTTTCGTAACGTTCCGCATAACCTCTTCTTCACGTTCCGGCGAATACGCCTCAAGACCAAGCTCGAGCTTAATCCTGCCGATTTCTTCCGCACTATGCGCCCGTTCATTAAGGAGTTTCACCAATTGAAGATCAATATCATCAATCTTTTTTCGCCAATCATCGAGAGAGTTCATCGCACGTTCACCTTATGAAGGACGTAGGGAGATGAGAAAATGTTTCGCGGAGTCGAGGGCTTCCTGCTGAGAATGCGCGTTCCCCAATACGTTAATGAGGGCGGAACCGACAACGGCTCCATCGGCAAATTGCCACACATGGCTCACGTGCTCCGCTCGTGAAATTCCGAACCCCACCACAAATGGTTTCTTTACATTCTTGCCCACTCGTTGAAGGAAGGCGTCAAAACTGCCGTTGGAGCCTAACTGCGTTCGTGCGCCCGTAACACCCGTCACCGAAACGCAATAGGAAAAATCGGTCGAAAGCTCATCAATCTTCCTCATCCTTTCATCCGCCGTTGTTGGAGCGATGAGAAATACGTTGCTTATACCATACGAGTTGCTGATTTTTTTAAACTCGCTCGCTTCTTCAGGAGGCAAATCAGGCACGATGATTCCATCTACGCCGGCATCGCGGGAAGCTTTTAAAAAATTTTCCATCCCGAAATGCAGAATGGGATTCATGTATCCCATCAGCAGCACAGGAAGCTCGCTCGTTGTGCGAAATTCTTTTACTGAGTCAAGTATCTGTGGAATAGAAATTCCATTTTTGATTGTTACATCGGATGAATGCTGAATTGTTTCGCCGTCTGCCAGGGGATCGGAAAAAGGGATGCCGACTTCGATAAGATCGGCTCCACCTTTTTCCAATTCATGAAGAAGAGGAACCGTTATCCCCTTGAAGGGAAATTCTGGGGTGATATAGGGAATGAGAGCTTTCTTTCCCGCCGATTTGAGAGTCTCAAATTTTAATTTTATTCGGTTCACGATTGCATTTTAGAACAATTGAGCATATTAGTTTTCCTCCAAAAGATTTTTACCACGGATGATCACAGAATTACACGGACAATTTTTTATCTTATTTTTCAGTGCTATTCCGTGCTAATCCGTGGTTAATCAGTTTTACAATTCTAAACTCGGTTCAGCCGTTAATTCTAAATCAGAAACCTTTCCCTCTTTCATTTTCAAATAACCGACCATTGCAACCATTGCGCCATTATCCGTGCAATACTCAAATTGAGGAATGAACACACGAAAGTTAAATTGCCGTGCGCTTTCTTGCAAACGGCGGCGCAACTCGGAGTTTGCCGCAACGCCACCGGCAATAGCAATATCATTCACGCTAAATTTTTTTGCAGCGTTGATGGTCTTGTGAACCAACACATCCACAACTGCCGCTTGAAAGCCCGCGCAAATATCGGAAAGAAACTCGTTATAGCC
>JACQBK010000077.1 GCA_016194505.1 Ignavibacteriales bacterium
AATTCGGAAATATCATTACAAATATTTATGGTCGTTGTGTAACGGGTATTGCGATTGATCGAAACAGAATAAATACGTGGATGAGTAATTATCAGTCAGCCTTATCCAACAAGCCATGTTTGATTGTTGGCAGCAGCGGCTTGGTTGAAGTTGTCGTTAAGAATGAAAGCGCCGCTCAGTTGCTTTCCGCTTCTGTTAATTCGTCAATTCGTGTATTAAATACATGAAAAAGTTCTCTCAGAACGATAAACAGTTCATGGAGCGTTGTCTCGTTCTTGCCGCGCAAGGACAAGGTTATGTCAATCCCAACCCTATGGTGGGCTGTGTCATTGTAAAGAATGGACGGATTGTTGGCGAGGGGTACCACAAGGCATTTGGCGGACCTCACGCTGAGATTGATGCACTTAAAAAAGCCGGCAACAATACGAAAAACACCACACTCTATGTCAATCTGGAGCCTTGTTCTCATTACGGAAAAACTCCGCCGTGTGTAGATGCAATTATTAAAGCAGGAATTAAAAAAGTCATCATAGCTTCTCAGGACCCCAATTCGCTTGTTGCAGGAAAAGGTCTTCAAAAACTTCGTAACGCAAGAATAGACGTTCAGCTTGGTCTTCTTCGCGGCGAAGCCGAGCGGCTTAATAAAAAGTTCTATACATTTATGAAAACACGGGTTCCCTTTGTTGGGATAAAAATTGCCCAGACGTTGGACGGAAGGATTGCGGATAGTTTTGGACGTTCCAAATGGATTACATCAGAGGAAGCGCGCAAAGAAACGCACCGAATCCGCAGTGAGTACGATGCAATTCTTGTGGGAGCAAATACGGTACTCAACGATAATCCGGAGCTTACCGTTCGCAAGGTGCCAGGGCGAAATCCGGTTCGGATCGTGCTTGACGGACGACTGAGGATAAATCCGAAATCCAAAGTATTTAATACTAGGAATGCAGAGACGATCTTGCTTACGTCAATGCAAGCGCTCCAAAAAAAGAAGAGAGTTGCTGCGCTGGTGGCAAAGCAGGGGGTGCAGATAGTTGCGGTTGGTCTTACGGCCGAAATCAATCCCAACACTATCCTGCTAATACTCGGCTCATTTGGCATCTCCTCCGTGCTTATTGAAGGAGGCGGTACAACGATAAGCGGGTTTCTTAAGCATAAATCGGTAAATCAAATACATTGCTTTGTTGCGCCAAAAATTCTTGGGGATGGACTTTCCTCAATATCGTTAGGTGCTTCTGTCTTAGCTAAGTCAATTCAAATACTGAAGCCTTCTGTTAAAGTCGTCGGGAGTGATTTTTTGCTCGAAGGCTCAATCAAATTCTTATGAAACCTATTCTGCTGTTTACAATCATGATGCCGATACTAAGTTTTTCTCAATCATTCATTCAAGTTAAAGCGGATATAGAAAACGCTTTTCGCTCAGTGCCCGGGAAATTTGCTCTGGCGTTTCAAGATTTATCAACGAACCGCTCCTTGTTTCTCAATGAGAAAGAGATGTTCCATGCCGCCAGTACCATGAAAACGCCAGTGATGATAGAAGTGTTTAAGCAGGCGAACGAAGGGAAATTTTATTTGGAAGATAGCGTTCTTGTAAAAAATGAATTTCGCAGCATCGTTGATGGTTCTCCGTATCAAATGGATTTGGGACAGGATAGTGATGACTCGATGTACAAGCGCATCGGGAGCAAGGCGACTATCCGCGAGCTTGTGTATCAGATGATTACTGTCAGCAGTAACCTTGCAACAAATATTCTTATAGATTTAGTTGATGCGAAAAAGGTGACGGCAACCGTGCGCTCGTTAGGCGCAAACGATATTCAGGTGCTGCGTGGAGTCGAAGATGGGAAGGCGTTTCGGCAAGGTCTTAACAATATCACCAACGCTTATGATCTTTTCCTGATCATGAAAGCAATCGCAAACGGCACGGCTGTGGATTCATCCGCTTCCAAAGCTATGCTGAATGTTTTATTCGATCAAAGATTTAATGATTTAATTCCCGCCTTATTGCCGAACGACGTACGCGTTGCTCATAAGACCGGAAGCATCACGGGTGTTGAGCATGATTCCGGCATTGTTTTTCTTCCCGATGGTCGCAAATACATCCTTGTTATCTTATCGAAAGAGTTGAAAGATGCTAACGAGGGTAAAAAAATCATTGCCAAAGTCTCAAAAATGGTTTATGATACAATGAGAGCGAGTAATTAGAATATGTTCACCGGATTGATAGAAGAAATCGGAACGATTGAACGATTGGAGAAAAAGCGCGGGGGAGTTGTCGTTACCATCCGGGCAAAAAAAACTTCGCGTGGCTTGAAGGTTGGTGAAAGCATTGCTATCAACGGTGTGTGCCTTACAGCTATTGCACGAAAGAAAAACAAATTTAATATTCAAGCAGTAGAGGAGACGTTACGAAAAACGAATTTGGGTTCACTGCGTGAAGGCGATTCTACTAATCTCGAACGGGCTTTGTTGCCAAATGAGCGGTTGGGCGGGCATTTTGTTCTTGGTCATGTGGACGGCATTGGAACCATCGAGAGAGTGCTGGCACGCAAAAGCAGTTGGATGTTTTGGATAAAAGTTCCCAAACGTTTTGCCCGTTACCTTATCCCTGTCGGGTCAGTTGCGGTGAACGGCGTAAGCCTTACGGTGGCTTCGTTGCGAGGTCAAACATTCGGTGTCTCGATTATTCCCCATACTATGGACGTAACAACCTTTAGGAATCTCAAAAAAGGGGACAGGGTCAATATTGAGTTCGATGTGCTGGGAAAATATATCGAGCGGCTTTTAAGGACGCGAAAAAAATAGGGGTTAATTCCTTTGGGGCAAGCACCTTGCTTTTTAAACGAAGCTTTGGTATATTTTTGTAACCCCAATAATCATTGGGGTTTTTTATCTATCAATTAGAAGGGGATATTTATGTACACACTCTCTCTTGCCGTGGAGATTATTGTTAGCATTCTCCTTATCATTGTTGTTTTGATGCAAGCAAGCAAAGGTGGCGGGTTGGCAGGCTCACTCGGTGGCAGCAATCTTGGCACCACGTTTGGAGTTCGCCGCACCTCTGATTTTTTAACGAGGACGACGACTATCCTTGCAACTATTTTTGTTGTCTTAGCACTCTTTATCAATCTGGTAGTTTTGCCAAAAGGCGAAAAAGTTCAGGAAAGTGTGATTCAATCTTCTCCGCAACCGACATCACTTCCTCCTGTATCGCAGCCGGCAGCAACGCCTCCTGCGCAGAATAAGTAACCAAGAGCTTTTTGTTGCACCCATGGCTCAATTGGTAGAGCAACTGACTCTTAATCAGTGGGTTCCAGGTTCGAGTCCTGGTGGGTGCACGATACAATGCGGATTGATGAATATAAATTGCAGTTTTTTTATGTAGAATTTTCATTCCGCGATACATTACCGAAGTGGCGGAATTGTCCCAAGGGTCCCAAAGGGATTCCTTTGGAAGATGCCTTTGGCAGTAGACCTGCCTATCGGCAGGCAGGCGCGCCCCGCTGTGCGGGGCAAGCTGGACTCAAAATCCAGCTTGTCCCGTTCCACGGGATTTGGCTTACCCCAGATTTGAGTCGAGTAAAAAATAATTTCTAACATGATAACGCCGAAGTGGCGGAATTGGTAGACGCGCTGGACTCAAAATCCAGTTTGGCTTACCCCAAGTGGGGGTTCGAGTCCCCCCTTCGGCACAAGAAAACAAATTTGGCAGACCTGGCTGTCGGCAGGCAGGCGCGCCCCGATGACGGGGCAAGCTGGACTCAAAATTCAGCTTGTCCCGTTCCACGGGATTTGGCTTACCCCAAGTGGGGGTTCTCAGCCATAGGCTGATCCGCCTCTGGCGGAGAGTCCCCCCCTTCGGCACAAGAATTTTTTTTATGTATTTTGTGTATGCTTTACGCTCATTAAAAGATAATCGTTTTTACATCGGAATGACTTCTGATGTAATACGCAGATTTGAGAGGCATCAACGAGGGGGAGTTTCATCAACAAAAAATCACCGGCCTTTTGTTCTTTTGTATTCAGAGGAATTGGAAACGCGTGTTCAGGCGAGACAGCGTGAAAAATTTTTAAAGAGCGGTGCTGGACATAAATTTTTAAAATCATTGCCATTGAAATAAACTGTAAGTAATTATTACTTGCCGAAGTGGCGAAATCGTTTAACGCGTCCCGTTTTACGGGATGAACTGGACTCAAAATTCAGCTTGTCCCGTTCCACGGGATCTGACTTACCCCAGGTGGGGTTCTCAGCCATAGGCTGATCCGCCCCTGGCAGAGAGTCCCCCTTTCGGCACAAGAAATTTTTATTTGGAGGATGTTGATGCAATAAGGATACAATATTTTCATCTATCGAATGCCGCGTATCCTTTATGCAGTCATCCTTGGTTAAATATCTTCTTATATTTCTTCCTTTCTGTGTCTTAGCACAGACGCGGGATCAAAAGCCCATTCTCCCCGGGCAACAAGCTGTTACCATTCTTCTTTCACCATCCGACACTTCATATAAGTTTCCTCATGAGTTTATTACCGAGCACAGTGAGCGTGTTGTGCTCGATTCAACACTGTTGCTGCGCTCTGCTCTTGACTACGCAATAAATTATCGGAGTGGAATCATTTTTTTTCAACGATCCACATTATCACGAATTTTCTCCGACTCCTCTCGCCATACGATCGTAGTTTCGTATCGTCATTTACCGTTTGCCTTTCAGCCGGAATATTCTTTAAGAGACATCATCATCAAAAAAGATTCTCTTGGAAAGAAAACGACGGTTATCTCAACTCCGTCAACCAAATTTTCTGTTGATGACCTTTTTGGATCCGGACTTCAGAAAAGCGGTTCGATTGTAAGGGGATTTACAGTAGGCTCCAATAGGGACCTCTCAGTGAACTCGGGTTTCAGGATGCAGCTTGCCGGGAAGCTTTCTCAAGAGTTGGATATCGTAGCGGCATTGACGGATGAAAATTCCCCCATTCAGCCGGAAGGGACAACGCAGACCTTGCGCGAAGTTGATAAGGTTTTCATTGAGTTAAACAGCGCCCGGTACAATGCCACGCTCGGTGATTTCAATTTTGATATTGCTCCTCAACAAGGCGGAGAGTTCGGTCGGTTATCGAGAAAGCTACAAGGGGCAAAAGGGGCTTTGCAGTTTAAAAATTTCACAGATGCGGATGCCTCCGGTTCGGTTAGCCTTATCGGTGCAACTGCACGGGGAAAATTTGCCACAAACCAATTTCAGGGAATTGAAGGAAATCAGGGACCGTATCGTTTAAGTAGCCGTGAGGGAAATCAACGGCTTATTATTGTGGCTGGGACTGAACGGGCGTACATCAATGGTGAGTTAATGGAGCGTGGAGAAACAAAGGACTATACCATTGACTACGCAAGCGGCGAAATCCTTTTCACCCCCCGCCGACTTATTACGAATGCCTCTCGCATTACGGTAGATTTCGAATATACCGATAGGCAATTTACCCGCAATCTTCTCGGTGCAATAACAAGCCTATCCTTTTTAAATGACCGGTTCAAACTCAATGCGCAGGTAGTTCAAGAAGCAGATGATCCTGATTCGCCAATAGACTTTAATTTGGATGACGCGACGAGAAATCAATTGCGTGAAAGCGGTGCTGACCGGTTGAAGGCATCCGTTTCCGGTGTTCGATTCGTTGGAAGAGACTCGGTAACACATGCGGCAAAAGGGCAATATTTTTTGAGTGATACGACAATTGGAAACAAACGCTATTCGTTTTTCGTGTATGCGCCGGGCGATGCGCGCGCGCTGTATTCGGTAAGTTTTTCTTTTGTAGATCAAGTCCCCCCGGACTCTATTGGATATGTTCGTCGCGGTGTTGGACAGTTTCAAATTGCAGGACTTGGAAAAGGAAATTACCTGCCCGTGCAATTTTTGCCGATTCCTGAATTGCATCGGGTTCTTGGAATAAATACCTCGGCAGCAATTTCATCCGATGTAACATTAACCGGGGAATACATGGCGAGTCGTTTTGACCGTAATCGGCTCTCGACACTGGACGATCAAGAAAACCAGGGGGGAGCGTTTAAACTATCGTTCAAATACAATCCTAAAACTTTGATGATAGGTAAGACCAATCTCGGCGAGTTGGATGTAACCCTTTCAGAACGATTCGTGGATAAACGCTTTATCCCGCTCGAGAGGGCAAATGAAATTGAGTTCAATAGAAAATGGGATCTTAGCAATTCTTCTCTGGCAAACGAAGAAATACGCGAGGTTGGCGTACACTATAAACCACTGAACGTATTAAATGTGGGCGTGGGGTATGGTCTGTTGGAAAGGAGCGGACTATTTCGTTCCGAACGAACAACGGCAAATGTTGCTTTCGCCGATTCAACGTTTCCGCGCGCATCATATAATCTTGAAAGTATATCCAGCTCGGATAATACGCTCAATGAAAAAACTTCTTGGATACGCCAGCGCGGAACATTGGAATATTCTTTTTGGAAACTTCAGCCTATGCTCAGAGTTGAGTCTGAGGAACGGCTTCAAAAAGCCACGAATGCACTCCAACGTGGCAGTTTCCGCTTTTTAGAAATTGCTCCTCGTCTCGGCATCAGCGAGATTGGCAATATGAGCGCTTCAATGGAATTTCAAATTCGAACGGAGGATAGTCTTGCGTCCGAGAATCTGCAACGAGCATCGACATCATTGACACAGATGTTTACGTGGCAATTACGTGAGTGGAACTCGCTTTCAAGCTCGCTCTCGCTGAGTGCCCGTAAAACTGAATTCAACGAAGAATTTAAAAAACGTGGAAATACGAACTCCGAAATTATTCTTGTTCGTTCTCAGTCCCGCTATTCTCCTTTACAACGTGCTCTTGATATTGACCTGTTGTACGAATTTTCAAATCAACGCTCCGCCCAGCTTGAAAGGGCGTTTGTTCGTGTTGCAAAGGGCAACGGAAATTATCGTTACAAAGGTGATCTCAATGACAATGGGATTGCCGATGATAACGAGTTTGAGCTGACAAGATTCGATGGTGACTATATTGCTTTGTTTATTCCAAGTGACCGGCTTGTGCCGGTTGTTGATTTGAAAACGGGGTTGAGATTTAGATTCCAGCCGGCGCGACTTTTGAATCAGCCGACCACAACATTTGAAAAAATCTTAAAAAGCGTCTCGACCGAGTCCTTTTTACGCATTGAGGAAAAAAGCACCGAATCCGACACCCGGCAAATTTATTTATTGAATTTTCAGAAATTTCAAGACGACCGAACGACTATTGCAGGTTCGAGTCACTTTACACAGGATGTCTATGTTTTCGAAAATGATCCTACCTTGTCGTTCCGTTTTCGTTTCAATGAACGTAACGCGCTTGTTCGCCTTGTTTCCGCTCTGGAACGAAGTTATGTCCGTGAAAGGTCTTTGCGGGTTCGTTCACAACTCATTCAGGAAATTGGCAATCAAACTGAATTTGCGAATAAAATAGATCGGGTCCTTGCCTCGTCTTTTTCTCCGCGTGAGAGAGATATTGTATCAAATAATATTGGCTCTGAGTTTTCCTACCGCCCGGAGCCGGAGTGGGAAGTAGCTTTCCGCTATGGTATAGCGCGTTCCACCGACCGTTTTGCCGATCAAAATATTACTGCGGATATAAACGAACAAACATTGCGTTTGACATACGCACTCTTCAGTGCGGGCCAATTGCGAGGCGAGTTTGAGCGTGAAGAGGTTGTGTTATCGAATCGTCCGAATATTTTGGCAAGACCATTAGCGTTTGAATTAACGAACGGTAAGGTAGAGGGCAAGACTTTTTTGTGGCAAGTTGCTTTTGATTATAGAATTAACCAATATATGCAGGTTACGGTGAACTATAATGGTCGCTCCGAAGGAGGAAACAACGCAGTGCATACTGCGAGGGCAGAGGCAAAGGCATTTTTTTAGATCTATTTGGTATAATTTTTTCACAAGAAAAAGCATGAAGGATGCAAGAACTATGTTCAGTAAACGATTAGTTGTGTCGCTTGGGTTACTTTTTATTTTTGCAGGCGGATGTTCTAATGGGCTTGATGATTATATAGAATATCGCATCCTCGCGTCGGTGACGAAGTTCTCTGTGCCTAATTCTTCGCGAGGAAACAACATCCGGGTGACGATGGGTGGCGTGCTGGGTCCTACGACAGCATTTAGTTTATTGCAAATTGTTTCACAGCGAACGGATACGTTGTTTGAGTTTGCGGTCTTCGCAAAACAAGTTGACCATAGCGGCGAAACGTACGCGCAGCAAATTATTACCTACGATACTACGCTCGCATTAACCTACCAGCCTCCGAGAGCCAAGTTGCACTATTTTAAGATCACCGGCTCAAACGGTATATTTACCGACTCGTCTTACGTATATTGACGTTTCATTTTTGAAACGCTCTATGTAATATTTTTTATGCGTTTATAAATTCAAACGATGAACGTTTCTATATTGCCTTTCAACTGCTATTTAAGTATAATTCGTTTGTTTCCCTTCAATGTTCACCCATATTATTAACCGTCAGCTCAGGAGAATAGAATGGCTTCCAAATCTCGAGGCAAAAGCGCCTCCGATATTACGTCCGTCCTTAAAGAAGAAAGAGTGTTCAAGCCGAGCGCTCAGTTCTCAAAACAGGCGCATATAAAATCGTTCGCGCAGTATAAATCTATTTATAATGCCTCGATAAAGAATCCTGAAAAGTTTTGGGCTAAGATTGCCGGCGAATTGGATTGGTTCAAAAAATGGAATAAAGTCCTTGATTGGAAACTCCCGTTTGCCAAATGGTTTGTAGGCGGAAAAATCAACGTTTCCTATAACTGTCTTGACCGGCATCTGACGGGCTGGCGGAAAAATAAAGCGGCTCTTATTTGGGAAGGGGAACCGGGAGATCATCGGACGCTGACCTATCAACAACTGTATCGTGAGGTGTGCAAATTTGCCAATGTCCTTAAAAAGCTTGGAGTTGAAAAAGGAGATGTGGTTGCGATTTATATGCCCCTTGTCCCGGAATTAGCTATTGCGATGCTTGCGTGTTCTCGCATTGGCGCTACGCATTCTATTATTTTCGGTGGATTTAGTTCACAGGCTCTTATTGACCGTATCACCGATGCACAAGCGAAACTTGTCATTACCGCTGATGGCGGTTACCGCCGTGGGAATATTATCCCGCTGAAAAAAAATGTTGACGATGCGCTGGATCAAACTCCATCAGTGCAAGGTGTTATCGTGCTGAAACGAACCGGTAGTGAAATTCACATGGAGCCGGGACGCGATTACTGGTGGGATGGCTTAATGGAAACAGCCGTTGACACGTGCGAACCTGAAAAACTCGATTCTGAACATCCATTATATATCCTTTACACAAGCGGTAGCACTGGAAAACCCAAAGGTGTGCTGCACACCACAGGTGGATACTTGACGGGAGCGTACATTACTTCAAAATGGGTCTTCGACCTGAAAGACTCGGATACGTTTTGGTGCACGGCGGATATTGGCTGGGTGACGGGACACTCGTACGTTGTGTACGGTCCTCTTGCCAACGGAGCAACGAGCGTAATGTACGAAGGTGCTCCCAATTGGCCCGAACCGGACCGTTTTTGGAAAATCATTGACCGCTACAGTGTAAATGTTTTTTATACTGCTCCAACGGCAATTCGAGCATTTATAAAATGGGGTGAGCAATGGCCCCTTAAGCATAATTTAACGTCGCTTCGCCTTCTTGGAACAGTCGGTGAGCCGATTAACCCCGAAGCGTGGATGTGGTACCATAAAATTATTGGCAAAAGCAAATGCCCTATCGTTGATACGTGGTGGCAGACTGAAACGGGCGCAATTATGATTACACCGCTTCCTGGCGCCACACCGACAAAACCCGGCACGGTAACGCTGCCGTTCCCCGGCATTGCGGTTGATGTAGTCAACAAAGAAGGTAGATCCGTAGGAAAAAATAAGGGCGGCTATCTGGTCATAAAAAAACCATGGCCTGCTATGTTAAGGACAATCTACGGAGACCCTGAGCGATTCAAAAAACAGTATTGGAGTGAAATCAAAGGCGTTTATTTTACCGGAGACGGTGCTCGCCGTGATATGGACGGTTACTATTGGATTATGGGGAGGGTGGATGATGTCATCAACGTTGCCGGACATCGGCTTGGGACTGCGGAAATTGAAAGCGCTTTGGTAAGTCATCCCTACGTTGCCGAAGCCGCTGTCGTTGGCAAACCTGATGAAATAAAAGGAGCGGCAATTTGCGCTTTTGTTACATTGGAAGGTGGAAGAACGCCTTCTGTCACCCTCAAAGAAGAATTGCGTCAACACGTCTCAAAAGAAATCGGCGCGATGGCAAAGCCGGATGATATTCGCTTTACCGACGTGCTTCCGAAAACGCGAAGCGGTAAAATTATGAGACGGCTCCTTCGCGAAATTGCCTCGAGCGGCACGGTGAGCGGTGATACAACGACTCTTGAAGATTTCTCTGTGCTTGAAAAGCTTAGAGCGGGCGAAGAAGAATAAAAAAATAGAATTACCCCAATAGTGTTTCATGGAACCTTCCGAAGGTATTACGTGTCCGCCTTTGGCGGAAACCTTCGGAAGGTTAATAATTTTTAGTATGCCATTTCTTAAAGATTTAAATCCGGTTCAGCAAGAAGCCGTCAAAGCGGCTAATGGTCCCGTCATGATTATTGCGGGGGCAGGAAGCGGCAAAACGCGCGTATTAACCTACCGTATTGCCCATTTAGTGAGCTGCAAAGTGCCGCCGCACCAGATATTGGCGCTTACCTTCACGAACAAAGCCGCTAACGAGATGAAGGAACGAATTTTAAAGTTAGTGGGTAAAGGCGCAAACGACTTATGGATGGGGACGTTCCATTCTATCTTTGCGCGCATCTTGCGGAAGGAAGCAGAATCAGTAGGATTTACCCGTTCTTTTACGATTTATGATTCGGATGATTCGTTGAGCGCGATCAAGAAATGCATGGAGAAAGTCAATCTCTCCCAGCAGCAGATAAATCCGCAATTGATTCGCTCTCGGATCAGCGGCGCAAAGAATCAGCTCGTCACCTCGAAAGCGTACAGCGATCTGGCAAAAGATTTTATTGATGAAAAGGTTGGAATCGTGTATGAGGAATACGAGCGCGCGTTGCACAGAAGCAATGCGATGGATTTCGATGATCTCCTAGTTAAGCCTATTGATCTTTTTCGTCGTCATCCGAATATTTTAGAAAAATATCACCACCGATTTAAGTTTGTCCTTGTTGATGAGTTCCAGGACACGAACCGCGCGCAGTATGAAATGATCAAGCTGCTCGCGCAAAAACATCGGAATATCTGCGTTGTGGGTGATGATGCGCAAAGTATCTATGCGTTTCGCGGCGCCGATATCCGGAATATTCTTGATTTCACAAAAGATTATTCGGATTGCCAAACATTTCGGCTGGAGCAGAATTATCGCTCAACAAAAAGCATTCTTGCCGTTGCCGATACGCTCATTAAGTACAATGCGGATCAATTGCGGAAGAATCTGTGGACTGCCAACCAGCAAGGCGAGCCGGTCGTTTTGATAGATTGCCCTGATGACCGCGATGAGGGGTATCAAATTACGCGCGCGATTCAAGAAGAGATTCTCGATAATAAGCTCAGCCTCAAAGACTTTGCCATTCTCTATCGCACCAACGCGCAATCCCGTTCCATTGAAGATGTTCTCCGAAGAAGCGGTATTCCGTACATCATTGTTGGCGGCACTCGCTTCTATGAACGAAAAGAAATCAAAGATGTGCTTGCGTATCTTCGACTCCTTGTCAATCCTCAAGATGATCAAAGTTTTCTCCGCGCTGTAAATTATCCCGCTCGCGGCATTGGTGATACTTCTTTGGAGTACCTGCGGAAATATGCTGATGATAACAGGTTAACGTTATTTCAGGCTGTTTTTTCTTTGGATAAGGTTGCCGGATTGCAAGAGCGGGCAAAGAAAAACCTTGCTCAGTTCAAAACCTTTGTTGAAAAATATGCCTCCTTAAAAGCTCAAATGTCGTTAAGCGAGCTTGCAAGATCCATGGTGGATGAATTGGGGATTCTCAAATCATTCAAAGAGGAAGGCACTCCCGAATCCATGGGAAGATGGGAAAACGTGCACGAGCTTCTCTCCGCCATCTCAGAATTCGGCGATGAGCACCCCGATGGAACACTCGAAGCATTTTTGGAGGAAGTTACGCTGGTTTCCGACATTGACATGTGGGAAGGCACCCGCAACACCGTTACGTTGATGACGCTCCACGCTTCAAAGGGTTTGGAATTCCCAATTGTTTTTATTGCTGGACTTGAAGAAGGTCTGCTGCCCTTTTATTCTACTACAATTGAACGGACTGAACTTGAAGAGGAGCGAAGATTACTGTATGTCGGTATCACAAGGGCAAAATCAAAATTATACCTGAGCAAGGCAAGACTGCGATACAGATTCGGCGAGGTAATGTTTACAAGTCCATCGCGCTTTATTTCAGAAATCGGCGAAGATAAGCTCAGAATATTGGAAAGCGCGACTGCTCGAAAAGTCTTGGACGAGACATCATTTGCGCAAGGACGAAATGGCAATAAACATCGCCCTTCGCAGAAGAAACCCGTGCATAAAGAACCGTTTCTTAGCGATGATGCGCCAAATTACGAAGATGAGTCCCAGGAAGTTTTTGAGATTAAGCAAGGGTCTTGGGTTCAGCACGAAATGTTTGGGAAGGGAAAAGTCATTCGTATAAGCGGGGAAGGAGAATCTGCGAAAGCGGTGGTTCACTTTGATGACTATGGCGTCAAGAATCTCATCTTAAAATTTGCGCGGCTGCGTTTAACGTAACTTACCCGACAAATTTTTTAGAACTTACCAGCACGATGCTTTGCCAGTAATCCCGGTGGATGTAATGTGTGATGAGCATGTTGAACTCCGGAACTTTGGATGAAGGAACGATAACATATAATAGTGCCTGCAAACCAGTTGCTGTATCGAATTGATCCAAAAAAACATTGTACTCGGTCAATGAGTGCTCCGTCTCAAAATCCCCATCGCCGGTCTTTGCCTCCCCAATAATAAACCGCTTCCGTTGTTCATCGTACGCGTAGACATCCGGTGATTTATTTTCTTGGTCGCCGTAACCGTCGTTGTGCAATTTTTTTACGCGCGGTACCCCCGTGATGCCATCTGCTCCTATAAGTTTATAATCCTGCTGTCGGAAAATATCAACAAGCTCTTCGATGAGCTTCTGATGCTTTTCAACATCGGGACGGAAAGGCATTGTGTGTTTTTACTGTAACGGGTGAGAGGTTTATGTAGGCACTGCTGATGCGGTAAGGACTTTTTCGTAGTACGATTCATACTGAGCGACGATTTTTGTCGCTTCGAACTCAAGGGCGCGTTTCCGTGCGGCTTCTGCGAACATTTTGTGCTTTGAAGCATTTGCGAGAAGGTCAACAGCATAGCGCGACATACGGTCAATGTCGCCAATTTCCGCAATGTAACCTGTTTGGCCATGCACCTGTAGTTCGGGCAATCCGCCAACGCTTGTTGAGATGACAGGAACTTCGCATGCCATCGCCTCTAATGCCGAAAGGCCGAAACTTTCGGACTGGCTTGGCATGAGGAACAGATCGGCTGCGGAAAGGATACTGACAATCTCAAGTTGCTTGCCGAGGAATTTTACATGCTCATGGATACCCAGCTCACGGCACAAAAGTTCGCACTGTGATCGTTCCGGTCCATCGCCAATGAGCAATAGTTTGCTTTTTACTTTCTTCAATACCTCCGCGAAAATAAGTATCACATCCTGAACTCTCTTTACTTTTCGGAAATTGGAAGTGTGCGTTAGTATTTTTTCTCCGCCCGGCGCATAGTGTTTCAATACTTCATCAGCTCGTAATCGTTTATATTTTGCCGTGTCAACGAAATTGGGTATGACCTCAATTTCCTTCTCGATGTTGTAATTGGTAAGAGTTTTTTCTTTCAGGAAACGGGATACCGCCGTCACCCCATCGCTTTGTTCGATGCTGAATTTCATCACAGGCAAAAAACTCGGTTCCAATCCAACGAGCGTAATATCGGTTCCATGTAAGGTCGTGATGACTTTAATATTGGATTGATTAAGCATCTGCTTGGCAAGATAGGCGCTGGTGGCGTGTGGAATTGCATAATGACAATGGAAAATATCGAGTTTTTCGTATTTAGCTACCTCGACCATTTTACTTGCAAGCGCAAGTGTATAAAGAGGAAAATCAAACAAGGGGTAGTTGGAAATTTCGACCTCGTGGAAAATAACATTATCCACAAAGCCATCAAGCCGCATGGGCATAGCGTAGCTGATAAAATGAACGGAATGCCCCTTTTCCGCGAGGGCTTTTCCTAATTCGGTTGCGACCACACCGCTTCCACCGTATGTAGGATAACACGTGATGCCAATATTCATTGATGCAATCCTTTCTCCGTACAAATTAACCAGAATTAGAAGAATAAACAAGGGGACGTTCCCTGTACGTTCCCGTGCAAGGAGAAAAGATTAAAAATCTTCCTTCGAAAAATATCGGATAGCCAACGCGTAGATGACTGTAGCGGAAATGAAAGAATAAAGAAAAGGTAAATAAGGGGAGGAGGGCTGATCCACAAGTGCTGACTTTAGTTGATCAAACGGCGAAGTACCTATTAAAAGGGCGCTATTATCAAGCATTTCGCCCACTTGTGGAAATGCGTAATAAATACTATCCAGTGTACGATGAAAGACGGTGTTATCCCATAAACGATAAAGAGACGTAGTCCTGTAGCGCAAAAGCCCGGAAAGCATGTAGATAATGAATGAGAACATAATTGAAAACCCGCCGCTGCGAGTTATCAAACCAATCAAAGCAACAATTGAGAAGAAAAGGAAGAAGACCAATGCTACAACTAACGTCGAAAGAAGGAAGCCCCAGTGCCAAACACCGACCTTAATGCCAAATATAAGCCAAATGCCAACTACAAAATACATCATATTTAATATAACACCTGTAGTGGCACCCAAAGACCTTGACAGAAGAAGAGAGGTGCGTGAAAGAGGCTTGCTGAGAAACAACTCGACCGTTCCTTTTTCCAGCATGGCGGGAATAAGTCCCGCTACCGCAAAAATTCCAAAAAACACGACAAATGAAGCTGAACTTTTTTGGAACTGAAGCAGTACAAATTCTACAGGGTTTATCGTTATTCCTTTTCCCAACGTTGATGGAATGATATTTCCAAGAATCATGAGGCTTTTCCCATCATCAGGAGAAACTCGTATTGCAAATGCAAAAAACGCAATTACAATGGTGGCGACAACAAAATAAAAAATCAGCGTCCCTCGAAGGATTGCCTCGCGTATCGTGAACAGGAACATGCCAAGACTTCTCACTTGCCTTCTCCTGATTGAATAAGTTGAATGAAATAATCTTCGAGACTCGATTTTCTCGGACTCATAGATTCGACAAAAATGCCTTCTTGCCTAATAAGGTCTTGTACCGTGTGTATATCATTCTTATCGTGTACCGCAACGATCAGTGTTTTTTCGTTGCCCTTGAGTTCCCGGACGAGTGGTCGGATTTTTTCACATAGTTGTCCTGAAGCTATTTGGTCTAATTGAATTTCGTATTCAAGTTTTGTTGATGTAATATCTGCTACGGTACCGATTTTAAGCACCTCTCCTTTATTCAAGATAGCAACTCTATCGGAGATCGCTTCTACCTCGGAAAGCATGTGCGAGTTCAGAAAAATAGTCGTTCCTTTTGCCCGAAGGTCTTTCAACAAATCTCGTATTTCTTTTCGCCCAACAGGGTCAACCCCGTCTGTCGGCTCATCGAGAAATAAAATTTCGGGATCGTTCATAAGTGCCTGAGCAAGCCCCAAGCGTTGGAGCATTCCCTTGGAATATCGTTTAATCTTTACTTTTCCCCAATCTTTTAATCCAACAAGCTCTAAAAGCGATTTGGCTTTGTCATTCAACACACTGCCATTTAAGCCATGTAGTTGACCAAAAAGCTGAAGTGTCTGCAGTCCCGTCAAAAAGCTAGGATAGCGATGATTCTCCGGTAAATAGCCGCTTTTTTCACGAATTTCCAAGGCTCCAAGTTTTTGGCCGAAGATTTCAGCCTGTCCTTTTGTCGGAAAAACAATGGAAAGCAGGATTTTTACAAAGGTTGTTTTTCCTGCCCCGTTCGGTCCCAGCAATCCAAAGATTTCCCCCCGTTCGACGGAAATGGAAACATCCTTTAAAGCCGCAACTTCCTTGCGTTTAACAAAGCCGGAACGATAAATTTTTGTTAATTGTTGTGTATGTACGATTGGCATAGTGGGTCAAAAGGTATTTAAAAATTGCCTACCTTGTCAATGGATTTCTTTAAACATTTTAAATTAAGAATTATTACTATTTTGCTTGACAATAACGATAATTTTATAGTATATTTATAACAGATCGAGGTAAACAAAGCCTTGATTTTTTTATACACTAATCTTGGACTCTCTGGGTCGTATTTATGCTGCAACTGTCGAAAAAAGTTGAATACGGGCTGATTGCCCTTCGGCACATGGCGATGAAGCCAATAGGTCATGTGTTTACCGCAAAGGAGCTTGCTAACGAATATGATATGCCATACGAGCTTTTGGCAAAAGTGTTGCAAAAACTTGTCAAAGGCGGAGTGATTCGATCTTTGCAAGGTGTAAAAGGAGGTTACTCGTTGGCGAAGCGACCGGAAGAATTACCCGTCTCTTTCGTCATCCGAGTAATTGATGAAAGTAAACCGATGGTAACGGAGTGCTACACCGATGGTCCTGACAGTTGTTATTTGTTTGGTAACTGCACCATACGAAGACCGCTCGGCAAGCTTCAGCGCAATCTCAATGTGCTGTTTGATAAAATGACGGTTCAAGAAATAATTTAAACGCTACAAACTCGTAAACGTTTTTTGAAAGACAATCATACCATGAATGAAAAAATTAAATTGCTGACGGAGAATCGAAAAGAGGTATTGCTTTTCTTAAAAGGAAGATATTTATTATTTCATCTCTCGAATGTGTTCTTTCGAGATTTGCATTACGGAGTGATGGCATATTTTGAAATGAAGAGAATAAAATGTACTTACATCGACGCAGAGCTTATAACGAGGAATTGGATTGAATCATTAGAGCAGGCAAATATTTTCAAGAGGATTGATGGCGGCTCCTGGATGCTTAATTATCCGGAATTTAAAAAGCCCGCGGTAAAACCGGCTGTAGCAGCAAAGCCTGTCGCACCTGCGGCTAAACCTGCAATATCAGGAGCCGTGAAGCCCGCCGTGGTTCCAGTACCTCCCGTTGCGCCAGCGGCCACAGTGCAAACGTCTAAGAGTTAATTGTAGAGCAGTAAGCTAATTTTAAAAGCAAAAAGAAAACAATGAACACTGAAACCAATACCATAGAAGAACTTGCTAATCGTGAGTATAAGTGGGGATTTGTCACGGAGATCGAATCCGAATCCGCTGCTCGCGGCTTGAACGAGGACGTTGTCCGGTACATCTCAGCGAAGAAGGGCGAGCCGGAATGGTTGCTCGAATGGCGCCTAAAAGCGTATCGCCATTGGTTGACGATGGAAGAACCGACATGGCCCAACGTCCATTATCCGAAAATAGATTATCAGGATATGATATACTACTCAGCGCCGAAGCAGAGGAAACAACTTGCGAGTTTGGATGAGGTTGATCCCGAACTTCTTAAGACGTACGAAAAGCTCGGCATCTCGTTGCGTGAGCAAGAACGACTGAGCGGCGTTGCAGTAGATGCGGTATTTGACAGCGTTTCTGTGGCGACAACATTCAAAGAGAAACTTCATGAGCTTGGCATTATTTTCTGTTCGTTTTCTGAAGCAGTGCGAGAGCATCCCGAGCTTGTGAAAAAACACCTTGGTTCCGTTGTGCCTGCCAATGATAATTTCTTTGCGGCGTTAAATTCAGCGGTCTTCAGTGATGGATCGTTCTGTTATATTCCAAAAGGTGTTCGCTGTCCAATGGAGCTTTCCACGTATTTCCGCATCAACGCGGCAGATACGGGACAATTTGAGCGGACATTGATTGTTGCGGAAGAAGGCTCCTACGTCAGCTACCTCGAAGGCTGCACTGCTCCTATGCGTGATACAAACCAGCTTCATGCCGCAGTGGTTGAGTTAGTTGCTGTCGGTGATAATGCACAGATTAAATACTCAACCGTGCAAAACTGGTACCCGGGTGATAAAGAAGGTAAGGGCGGTATTTATAATTTCGTTACAAAGCGCGGAAAATGTATTGGTGCTAATTCCAAAATCTCTTGGACTCAAGTGGAGACCGGCTCGGCAATTACTTGGAAATATCCCAGCGTTATTTTGCAGGGTGATAACTCGGTAGGGGAGTTTTACTCAGTGGCGGTTGTGAATAATTACCAGCAAGCCGATACGGGCACGAAAATGATGCATCTCGGCAAAAACACAAAAAGCACCATTGTTTCCAAGGGCATTTCTGCTGGATTTGGTAATAACTCCTATCGCGGCTTGGTAAAAATCCAAAAGGGCGCAACGAACTCCCGCAATTTCTCTCAGTGCGATTCGTTGTTGCTCGGCGATAAATGCGGCGCGCATACGTTTCCGTATATCGAAGTGAAAAATACAACATCCAAAGTTGAGCATGAAGCTTCGACTTCGAAGATTGGTGAAGATCAAATTTTCTATTGTAAGCAGCGGGGGCTTTCCGCAGAGGATGCGGTCAATATGATTGTGAATGGCTTCTGCAAAGAGGTATTTCGCGAGCTGCCGATGGAGTTTGCCGTCGAAGCTCAAAAGCTGTTAGGCGTTAGCCTTGAAGGAAGTGTCGGATAACAAAGCGTGAATTAAAAAAGATCAAAGGAAAAAAGTAATGCTTGAGATTAAAAATCTGCATGCTGGTGTTAACGGAAATGAAATTCTCAACGGCGTAAATCTTACAGTAAAAACCGGCGAGGTTCACGCTATCATGGGACCTAACGGATCAGGCAAGAGCACGCTCGCGCAAGTTCTTGCCGGTCGTGAGGCGTATAACGTGACTGAGGGTCAAGTGCTGTATGAAGGAAAAGACCTCTTGGAGATGGCGCCGGAAGACCGTGCTCGGGAAGGCTTGTTCCTTGCATTTCAATATCCCGTAGAAATCCCCGGCGTAAGCAATATGTATTTTTTGAAAGCGGCTCTTAATTCTATCCGGAAATATAGAGGTCAGGAAGAAATGGACGCCGTTGATTTCCTGGCATTTAACAAACAACGGATGAAATTTTTGGAGATGGATCAAAGCCTCCTCAATCGCCCCGTGAACGAAGGGTTCTCCGGCGGCGAGAAGAAGCGAAACGAGATTTTCCAAATGGCAGTCCTCCAGCCGAAGCTTGCAATTCTTGATGAGACTGATTCCGGTTTGGATATTGATGCCCTTCGCATCGTTGCGGATGGAGTGAACAAGCTGCGCTCAAAAGAAAATGCAGTCATTGTCGTAACGCACTATCAACGGCTGTTGAATTACATCATACCAGATTTCGTTCATGTTTTAGTGGATGGTCGTATCGTTAAATCCGGCGGTAAGGAACTTGCACTGGAGCTTGAAGAAAAAGGATATGATTGGACAAAAGGCGAAAACGAAAAAGCAGTTGTTTCTGCATAGGAGATGTGAGCGTAATGATTCAGACTACGGAACAAAAAAATAATTGGTATCAATCGAATTTTGAGATGTTCGAGAAAAGCCTTAACGGTGAATCGAATTCAAGTACCCATGCGTTGCGTCGAAACGCCATTGCGCGGTTTAACGAAATGGGTTTTCCGACCACTAAAAACGAAGAGTGGCGCTTCACAAACATTGCCCCGATTGCCAAAACGAACTTTAAGCCTGCTTTGAGTTACGCGGCGAATCAAGTTGCTTTGAAAGATATTGAGCCGTTCGTGTTTCATGGGACGCACAGACTTGTCTTTATCAATGGACATTTTTCGAAGGAGCTTTCATCGGTTTCGATACTACCCAAAAGAACATTTGTTGAAAATCTAGCAACGGCGTTAAAAAATTCTCCTGAACTTGTTGGAAAGCACCTTGCAAAGTATTCTAAATATGATGAGAATGCTTTTACGGCTTTGAATGCCGCTTTTCTGAAGGATGGCGCATTTATATATATTCCCGATTCGATTGTGCTCGAACAACCTGTCCATTTACTCTATGTTTCTGCCGGTTCCGAAGATACCGTTGCTTCTCATCCTCGAAACCTGATAATAACCGGCAAGCATTCCCAGCTTTCGCTTGTTGAAAGTTATGTGTGCTTAACCGAGGACTCGTATTTAACAAATGTTGTAACAGAAATCGTCCTCGGCGAACATAGCGTTGTAGAGCATGATAAATTGCAAATTGAGAGTGAAAAAGCCTATCACGTTGGAACGATTCACGTGTATCAACAGGGCAAAAGTAATTATACGTCAAACTCGATCTCTTTTGGTGGATCCATCGCAAGGAATACTATCACCGCTGTGCTTGATGCGGAAGGCAGTGAGTGTACGTTGAATGGTCTCTCGCTCGCAACCCACCAACAACTCGTTGATAACCACACGACGATTGACCATGCAAAGCCGCACTGCAATAGCCACGAGCTTTACAAGTCCATCCTCGACGGAAAATCCAAAGGCGTATTTAACGGAAAGATTTTTGTTCGAAAAGACGCTCAAAAGACCGACGCGAAGCAAACAAACAAAACACTGCTTCTTTCCGATGAAGCCACAATTGATACCAAGCCGCAGTTAGAGATATTTGCCGATGACGTAAAATGTACTCATGGTGCTACTGTCGGTCAGCTTGACGCCGAGCAAATTTTTTACCTTCGC
Organism: Ignavibacteriales bacterium; assembly: GCA_016194505.1. Classification (GTDB taxonomy): domain Bacteria; phylum Bacteroidota; class Ignavibacteria; order UBA10030; family UBA10030; genus JACQBK01. The sequence goes on from JACQBK010000077.1 coordinate 20,862, forward strand.
TCAAGAGGCATTGCGTTAACCACTGCAAAGGATATCCTGACGTTTGCTTTTGCAGGTGATGTGGTTGCGCGAGTTCATATTGAGCCGCTGAAAGAGCAGTTAGAAGCATTAATTCATGCTCGCCTTGGTGAAGGGCGGCAGTCAAGAGATACGCAATGAGTACACAATCTCCTATCATGCCCTCGGAGGTGCTTGAACGATTTGACGTAGCGAGAATTAGAAAAGATTTTCCAATTCTTTCGCTGAACGTTCACGGTAAACCGCTCGTGTACCTCGATAATGCGGCAACAAGTCAAAAGCCGCAATGTGTTATCAATGCCATCAATGAATATTATCGCTCTGAGAATTCCAACATTCATCGCGGTGTCCATTATCTCAGCGAAAAAGCGACGCAAGAGTATGAAAATGTCCGCACAAAAGTTCAGCGGTTCATCAACGCCTCCTCTGTAAAAGAAATTATTTTTGCCCGCGGGACCACGGAAGGTATTAACCTTGTCGCGAGCACATACGGACGAAAGGCTATCAATGCGGGCGATGAAGTGCTTATCTCTGCAATGGAGCATCACTCGAATATTGTTCCGTGGCAAATTCTTTGCGAGGAAAAGGGTGCGACGCTTCGTGTTATCCCCATCAATGATAGTGGTGAGATTATACTCGATGAGTATCAAAAACTACTGGGTCGCAAAACAAAAATTGTTTCGCTTGCCCATGTCTCAAACGCGTTAGGAACTATCAATCCGATCAAGCAAATGATTGCGCTGGCTCATCAACAGGGAGTGATAGTGCTTATTGATGGAGCGCAAGCGATTCCTCATTTGAACGTTGACGTTCGAGAATTAGATTGCGATTTTTATGTTTTCTCGGCGCACAAGGTCTATGGTCCAACGGGCGTGGGAGTGTTGTATGGGAAATATGATATTCTCGATGCAATGCCGCCCTACCAAGGCGGCGGGGATATGATTAAATCCGTAACGTTCGAGAAGACCATTTACAATGATCTCCCGTATAAGTTTGAAGCCGGCACTCCCAATATTGCTGATGGAATCGGTTTTGGGGCGGCGCTTGACTATATCGCCCAACTTGACTGGCAGGCAGTATCCGAATATGAGCATGAATTATTGCAATATGCTACTGAAGTTATATCCGGCATCGATGGCGTAAAAATAATAGGGACTGCAAAGGAAAAAGCAAGCGTTATCTCGTTCGTTCTCGATGGGGTGCATCCGCATGATATTGGAACAATTTTAGATCAAGAGGGCATTGCGATACGAACGGGACATCATTGCGCGCAGCCGGTGATGCAGCGATTTAATATCCCTGCAACAGCACGGGCATCGCTTGCCTTGTATAACACGAAAGCAGAAATCGAAAGACTTGCGGCGGGAATTCAAAAAGTAATCGAGGTGTTTCACTAATGTCGGAGCTTCGCTCATTATATCAAGAAATCATCCTTGACCATAACAAGAATCCCCGCAACTTTAAAAAACTTGAAAATGCTGACCGGGTGGTTGAGGGATATAACCCTTTATGCGGCGATCACTATACGATTTATCTCAAATTGAAGGACGACCGGATAGAGGAGATAACATTTGACGGTGGAGGGTGTGCAATTTCGAAAGCATCAGCTTCGGTTATGAGTTCTATTCTCAAAGGAAAGACAAAAGCTGAGGCGGAAGAATTGTTTGAAACATTTCACAAGCTTGTGATCGGTGAGTTGAAAGGTTTAGATAGCATGGACGAGTTAGGCAAGCTCGCCGCATTCTCCGGGGTGAGCGAATTTCCTGCTCGTGTAAAATGCGCAAGCCTTGCATGGCACACGATGAAAAGCGCTTTGGAGTCTGATAAAAAAGTTGTCTCAACAGAATAACGTATTAGTGGAGGAAACCTTATGTCCGAAGTCATGGTAGAAGTACAGGAGAATCCGACCGCAAGTGTCGCTCTTACGCCGCGCGCCGCTCAGGAAATTAGGAAAATAAAAAATGACAATAAAATTCCTGAAACCCATGCGCTGCGCCTTGGGGTCAAAGGCGGCGGTTGTTCCGGCTTGACCTACGTGCTTGCATTTGACGAAAAGCCGAGAGCGGGAGATAATGAATTTGAAATGGAAGGGCTAAAAATTTACGTTGACCCGAAGAGCCTTGCGTATCTTGCGGGAATCACGCTCGATTTTTCCGATGGACTTAATTGGAAAGGCTTCGTGTTTAACAATCCCAATGCCACAAAAACGTGCGGATGCGGCACTTCATTTTGCGCGTAACCACTAGAGAAATTTAGATCATAGAGATCGTGTATGGAAGAAAATCAACAACAAGCGCTGCCAGCGGAATCCATTCAGCCTGCAGTAAGCACCGCGGATAGAGAAAAGCATGTGTGGGATGCTTTGCGGGAATGCTACGATCCGGAAATTCCTGTCAACATTGTTGATCTGGGCCTTGTCTACGATGTAAAAATAGAAGAAGAAATTCCGAACGAAGTGAACGTGTATATCCGTATGACTCTTACCGCACCTGGCTGTGGTATGGGTCCGATGATTGCGGCGGACGTAAAGCGCAGAGTTCAAAATGTGCCCTGTGTCAAAAATGTAAAAGTTGATTTGGTGTTTGAGCCGACGTGGAATCCGGGCATGATGACCGAAGCCGCCAAACTGATGCTCAACATCGGGTAATGAATGTTGAAATAAATTGAACGTTATCCTATTTTTTTACTAACCTGAGAGAAGGAGATTCAGAATGGCTTATGAATGGAAATTTAACCCCAGACCGTATTCCGATGATGATGCAAAAAAGCTTCTTGCCAATGTGGTCAGCGTCGAAACGACGGATTGGCATTACAACACGCATCATAAAGGATACGTAACAGCATTAAACAATATTGAGAAGGCGTTGGAAGGAGCGGATAGGGCAACAGCCAATGGCAATTACAGCGTTATTGGCGAGTTAAAGCGTCGCTTCACTTGGAACCATTCAGGCGCTCTTTTGCATGATATTTATTGGGAAGTGATGGGCGGTGACGGCGACCCCAATAAGGGACCGGATGTAAAAGCCGCTATCGAGAAAGAATTTGGTTCATTCGATGCGTGGAAGGCGGATTTTAAGGCGGGCGCAGTTTCGGCAAAGCTCAGCGGCTGGGGGTTGCTTGTTTATGACCGTCTTTATTCCGGACGATTATTGAACGTAACCGTTGACGAGCACCAATACGGTGCAATTTGGGGCGGTGTGCCTCTTATTTCGTGCGACGTGTTTGAACACGCGTACTATCATAAAGATGGTCCCGGTCGCGCAAAGTATATCGATAACTTCCTTGCCAATCTCCATTGGGGAAGAATTAACGATCGGTATAAGAAGTATGCCCGCTAAATAATAAAATGCGGCAAATCAAAAAGGGGTCGAGCAAATACTCGACCCTTTTTATTTTTGGACTATCTTAGTTTGAATATTTCATGGACGGTCACGGACCACTCCGTGACCGTTTTGGAGAGATTTTTTGACGCTGTCACGGTGTGGACCGTGACAGCTAAACAAACTGAGGGATTACTTTATTTTTCAGTTGCTCATCTGCAAACAATTTGCTAACATTATTTCCAGCACCATATTTCCTCATAACTAAGGTCGTGTTCGCTTTTGCATGAAAACATCCCACCTTGTTGTTTTTCTTATTATTTTTTTCTTTCAAAGTTTGTTTAGCCAATCCCTAACAGAGAAAAAATTTACTTCCAATGTTTCTCAACGGGCGTTATTATCGTCTGTAAGAGAGTTGGTGAACATTGGTCCCCGCTTAGGGGGAACCGCTTCCGGCGATAAATCGGTAAAGTATCTTTCTAAAAAATTTAAGAGTCTGGGATTAAAAGTCGAGACCATGGAAGACCCTGAGCATCTCACCTTTACCAACCAAAAATGGTTCCTTGCGGTTGAGGAGCCTAAATCCTTGAGGAAGTTGATAAAAAATGAATGGCTCGGCGGATTTTCTCCAACCGTTCCTAAAACAAAATCGAAGGTAGTTTATATCAATGACCCCGGTTCGTTTGAAAAAAAACAAATCGAGCATAAAGCAGTTCTATTAGACAAAGCTTTTTCTCAAAAATCGTATCAAAGGATGGTGGAGTTTGGCGCAACCGCCGTTCTTCTTGCTTCGCCGAAACTTGCCGGAGCGTATTCTCAATGGGCGCTCATTGCTGATTTACAAGAATCGGAAAACAATAAAATCCCGCTGTTTAATCTTTCCTACGGTAACGGAAATCGTCTAAAGAAAGAACTTGCCGATAGCGTACCTGTTGTCATTTCCTTTTCCGCTCAAACATCAATTGATCGAGGCTCGCCAAAGACCGTTGTGGCAACGTTGAAAGGGGAGAGCGATGGGTATTATCTCGTCTGTGCACATGGTGATTCCGATTCGGGCGGACCCGGTGCGGATGATAACGCTTCCGGTGTTGCAGGCGTTCTTGAAATTGCTCGTGTATTCAACGGTTTGGTGCAATCAAAAGCTCTCCCTAAACCAAAGAACAGCATTAAGTTTATCATTTGGGGAAGCGAGATCCATTCCACTGAGCATTATGTCAAGCGAAATGCCAAGGAGTTGGATCGGATTCTCGCAGTGTTTAATTTTGATGAGATCGGCACTGGCGCAACTCGAAACTGTTTGTATTTTGAATCAAACGATGTTCCCCATAATGAGAAGCTTATGAAACTTTTTCAAAAAGTGGGAGAGGAGTTTGCCGGTAAAAAAGGATTTTGGCAGGAAGCCACCACCAATCCCTCGCAAGGGGGAACAGACTCATATATGTTTTTCCCCGACTATTTGCGGAGATTAAACCTTCCCGATGTGAAGATACCTTCGGTCACAATTTATACAGCGGCGTGGAATGAAGCAAAAAGCTTATTACAAACTCAAGGGTGGGCATCAACGGCGTGGAAAGGCAATCCCGATACAGTGGTCGTGGACTATTCCGCCTATTACCATTCTTCGCTTGATATTCCGGAGCTAACAACGGATAAAGAACCGTTCAATATGGTTGGAGCTGTGAAGGCTGTGGGCATCGTTCTCCTGCATCTTGCGTGGGGGAAATGACAAGGCTTCATCCCTGTCCCAATTATTGACATCACACCTCTTATTGCGTACCTTGAGCTATGCAAGAGACCGATAAACCAACGCAAGAAAAAGAACAGCCTCAGCCGGAATCGTGCGAAACAAATCCGCTTCATTATTGGCAATATTGTGTGAATTGTGGAACAGTCCTTCAGAGCCGTAAATGTAAATTGTTCTGTCCGAAATGTGGTTTTTATCATTCCTGCAGTGAGCCGTAATTCCCTTAACCTCCCCATAGCTTTCAATTTCATTTTTTTTGAAAGAAGCATCCATGCCAAACGATGTTTCTCGTAAAAATGCTCTTGTGTTCCAGTTTGGTCCGGTGCAGTACGATCTTTCAGCCCGCACGCACTTGATGGGTGTTTTGAATGTCACGCCTGATTCATTTTCGGATGGAGGAAAATTTTTTAGCGCGGAAAAAGCGATTGATCACGCGCTTGCAATGGTTGATGAAGGAGCGGATTTTATAGACGTTGGCGGGGAGTCAACACGTCCCGGCTCCGAGCCGTTGCCGTTGGAAAAAGAGCTTCGGCGAGTATTGCCTGTTATTGAAAAATTGTCGGGAAAAATTTCTCTCCCCATTTCTATTGATACATATAAATCAAAAGTGGCGGATGCAGCATTAAATGCCGGCGCGGTTCTCGTGAACGATATTAGTGGGTTGATATTCGATGACGCAATGATGCAAACAGTCGCGCGGCATAGTGCATCGGTTATTATTATGCACATCAAAGGGACTCCGCGGACGATGCAGCAAAATCCGCAGTATGATAATGTGGTATTAGAAGTAGCAACCTTTCTTGGGACGCAAGCGCAAAAAGCGCAAGCCGTCGGCATCACGCAGATTATTGTTGATCCGGGCATAGGGTTTGGGAAAACGTTGGAGCATAATCTTCAACTTATGCGTAACTTGCATGAAATTGCGAAGCGTGGATTTCCATTGATGGTGGGACCATCCCGAAAGTCATTCATAGGGACAATTTTGGATCTCCCAACCAGTGAGCGGTTAGAAGGAACTGCCGCCGCGGTTACAGCGTGCATCTTAAACGGCGCTCATATTATCCGGGTGCATGATGTCAAGGAGATGAAACGCGCTGCCAAAGTTGCTGATGCCCTGAAAAGTTAGGAAAGAGGGGTTAGGATAATGACTGCCATACTCATTCCGGCGTATAACGCGGAAACAACGCTCAAAGTTTTGCTCCCCAAGCTCCTTTCGTATGTGAAGAGCTCCCAAATCATCGTTGTAGATGATGGTTCGTCTGACGGCACGTTCACAATAGCAAAGGCCATGGGTGTTACTTCTCTGCGACACGAACGGAATAAAGGTAAAGGTGCCGCGTTGAAAACCGGGTTTGCATTTGTAACAACTTCAACCCAATGCGATGCGGTCGTAACGCTCGATGCGGATTTACAACATCGCCCGGAAGATTTACCTGCTTTTCTCGACGCAAGGAAACGAGCGGAAGCGAACATTATTATCGGTTATCGAGCGCGCATAGGAACTGCGATGCCGGTGTCTCGAATTCTTTCGAATAGTATTACTTCAGCATTGGTCTCGGCGCGGACGGGCGTTTTTATAAAAGATAGTCAGTGTGGGTATCGCCTTGTGGGTCGAGAAGTGTTGGAAGCCATAACGATAGGATCAACCGGCTACGAAGCGGAAACGGAATTTCTCATCAAAGCTGCGCGGAAAGGATTTTCTATTAAGTTTATTCCGATCCAAACGGTCTATAACGGCGAGCGCAGTTACATGACGCACTGGCATACAACGAAACGATTCATTCAAGTGTTAATGAAAGAGTACTAATGGGACGCTTTGACGAAGAACGACGTGAAATGGTAGAGGTATTGAAAGAGCGGGGCATAACGGACGAAAGAATTCTCCAAGTGATGGCAAAAGTAGAGCGTCATGTGTTTGTGTCAGAGCCGTTTGTGAATCGCTCGTATGAAGACACAGCGCTGCCAATAGGCAAACAGCAAACAATTTCTCAGCCTTACACAGTCGCTTTTATGACACAAGAATTGAATCCTCAGCCGGGCGCAAAGATTTTAGAAATTGGCACCGGTTCTGGCTTTCAAGCTGTCATCCTTGCCGAGCTTGGTTGCCGGGTTTTTACGATGGAGCGCCATCTCGAATTGTTGTTTCAGGCACGGAAAATTTTTGAGCAGTTGGGTTATCGCATTGCTTCGCGCGGCGGAGACGGAACAATCGGTTGGGCGGAGTTCACTCCTTACGATGGCATTATAGTAACTGCCGCCGCACCCGAAGTGCCGGATTCGTTGCTTAAGCAACTTGCAGATGGCGGCAAGCTTGTTATCCCTGTTGGTGATCTTGATGTGCAGAATCTCAAAGTGATTACAAAGGTTGGAGAAAAGTTTGAGACGAAGGAAGTTCGTGGATTTAAGTTTGTTCCGCTTATCGGCAAACAAGGTTGGAATGGAAAGTGAAGTTGAAAATTGCAGCCTGTAATTTCAAAATTTTCAATCCGTAATCCGCAATCGTAATGTCTCTTCCAAAAATTCTTGCCATAGTTGGTCCTACCGGCTCCGGTAAAACTTCGCTTTCGATTATTCTTGCCGAGCGCATGCACGGAGAAATCATCTCAGCGGATTCCCGCCAAATCTATAAACACCTCGATATTGGAACAGCAAAACCAACCGCTCAAGAATTGCAACGCGTGCCACATCACTTTATTGGTATGTTTGAGCCGAGCGAAGAATATAATGCAGGTATGTTCGGAAAAGATGCTCGTATAACGATAAAGCAAATTTTTGCTCGGAAGAAATTGCCGCTATTAGTTGGCGGGTCCGGTTTGTACTTGAAGGCAGTTATTGATGGTTTGTTTGAAGGACCTGGCAAAGACCCCGAGATTCGCACAAGACTTGAAGAACGATTAACGCACGAAGGTGCAAAAGCACTCTTTGAAGAGTTAAAGAAGATTGATCCCGTTTCAGCCGCAAACGCGCCTCCCACAAAGCCGCGACGCATTATTCGTGCGCTTGAGGTCTATTACATCACAGGTCAGCCGATTTCTCAATTGCATGCCGAGCAACGAAACGAACCGGAGTTTGACACGGTACAATTTGCGTTAGCATGGGATCGAAAAGCGTTATACGCTCGAATTAACCAGCGTGTTGATACGATGATTACGATGGGTTTGGTGGACGAGGTGAAAGGACTTGGAGAACAAGGATATGATATAGCATTGAACGCGCTTAACACTGTCGGGTACAAAGAAGTTTTTAATTATTTGGATGGTGTCTATGATTATGAAGAAATGGTTCGTCTCATCAAGCAGAACACGAGGCGGTTTGCAAAGCGTCAACTTACGTGGTTTCGGGCTGATAAGAAAATTCAGTGGATAGCGATGCATGAAGGAAAATCATTGGATGAAGCCGCCGAGGAAATCCGAAAAAGGTTTTTTCAGTGAACAGACGCTTGACGGTTTTTCCGCATTGATTTTGGAGCATATCTTCGTTATATTAGGTTCGTTTTGAAGCGGGGCGTGGCGCAGCCTGGCTAGCGCGCTTGGTTCGGGACCAAGAGGCCGCGAGTTCGAATCTCGCCGCCCCGACACATTTTAAAGGTTTATGCGCCAAAAGTTAGACTAGAACTTTAAAGTAAGTCGGCTTTTGGCGTTTTTATTTTTGTAGGGTTGTTTGATCAATGGTTCATTGAATCTGACCCCATTTTTGGCTAATTTCTTAAGAAGAATTTCAAAAAATATGGCTTCGAACATTATTGCAATAGTGGGAAGACCCAACGTTGGCAAATCGACGTTGTTCAATCGTATTCTTGGTTTTCGAGATGCGATTGTTGATGATTTTCCAGGCGTTACCAGAGACCGTAAGTATGGCAAAGCCGAATGGGCAGGCAAGTATTTTACAGTTATTGACACAGGCGGGTACCTTCCTGCTTCAAAAGATATTTTTGCGAAAGCCATCCGTGAGCAAGCGGAAATTGCCATCGAAGAAGCGGATGTCGTTGTATTTGTCGTTGATGCGATAGAAGGGATATCACCCCTCGATAAAGAAATTGCGGACATATTGCGAAAATCCAGGCGCCCTATTTATCTGGTTGTGAACAAAATTGATTCCGCAAAACGAGAGATAGATGTTCACGAATTTCATGAGCTTGGGCTTGGTGAGCCGATTGCCATTTCCGCCTTGGCTGGAAGACAAATCGGAGATTTTCTCGATGTCATGACTTCCTCATTCGACGAAAATGAAAGCCCTGAAGCAGAAGAAAGACTTCAGCTTGCAATTATCGGGAAGCCGAACGTTGGTAAATCGTCATTTGTCAATGCGTTGCTGGGAAAGAAACGGCAAGTCGTTACAGAAATTGCAGGGACGACGCGCGACCCAATCGATTCGATATTGAAAATTCAGGATGAAGAAATTATCCTGGTTGATACCGCAGGCTTAAAAAAGAAAAAACGAACGACGGAGAGCCTTGATTTTTATAGCACGGTTCGCACACTTAAAAGCATCGAGCGTTGCGATGTAGCGGTTATCTTGTTTGACGCGAAGCAAGGCATTGATGTTCAAGATATGCATATCATTGAATCGGCGTTAGAACGAAGGCGTGGTATCGTTATCGCCGTTAACAAATGGGATTTGGTGGAAAAGGATACAAACACTTCGCGCAAATACGAGCTTGCTATCAAGGCGAAACTCGGAATGAATGATTTTATTCCAATTATTTTTATCTCAGCGTTGACAAATCAACGTATTCATAAAGTCATTGATATAGCCAAAACTGTCTATCAGGAGCAAAACAAGCGAATAGAAACAAACGAGCTCAATGATGTTATGCTCCCTGAGATTGAACATAATCCACCCAAGACATCAAGCCCAAAAGAAATCAGGATCAAATTCCTTACGCAGGTACGGACAAACCCTCCGATCATCACATTGTTTTGCAATGAACCGAAGCTCGTGCAGGAATCGTATAAGCGGTTTCTCGTCAATAAACTCCGCGAGCATTTTGGATTTTTGGGAGTTCCTATCACACTCGCCTTTAAGCAAAAATGAAGCCGCGCATACTTGTCATAGGAGGATTGGCGGCTGGACCCAGTGCGGTAAGTAAAGCAAAGCGTGTGAACCCCAACGCGGAGGTTACACTGTTTGAGCGCGGCGAATACGTTTCATACGGCATTTGTGAAATACCGTATTACATCGGCAACGTTGTAACCAATCCTGATCTTCTTATTTCATATACCCCTCAAAAGCTTGAACAAGCTAAAGGCGTAAAAGTAAAAATACTTCACAATGTTGAAGAAATTATTCCACGCAAGAAAAAAATTCTCGTCCGTGATCTCAATAAAAATAAAGTCTCTGAATATTCTTACGATAAACTTATTATTGCTACCGGTTCTTGTCCCCGCTTGCTGGGATTAAAGGGAGAAGAAGGGAGAAATGTTTTTCCTGTCAAAACTTTAGAACAAGGATATAGCATAAAACAGTTTATCGAGCAGGAGAAGCCAAAGAAAGCCGTTATTATTGGTGGGGGTTACATCGGCATGGAAATGGCAGAGGCGCTGACGAAGAACAATATTCAAACGACTCTCCTCCATCGAGGCGAGCTCCCGATGTCAGGGTTGGAACAAGTAAGCCGTGAGGCAGTAAAAGAAACGTTGATGTCGCACGGCATTACGTTTGTTCCCAAAGTAAAAGTGAGGGAATTCAGGTCAGATTCGACCGGAAGGGTTACTGAAATTCTCGCTAACACCGGCTCATATCCCGCTGATCTTTTGGTCCTCTCTCTTGGTGTTGAACCCAACACCGAACTTGCAGTCGGAGCGAAAATCAACGTTGGCGCTCGCGGTGGTATTCTCACAGACCAGCGTCAGGCTACGAATATTGATACAATTTTTGCTGCAGGAGATTGTTGTGAAGTAAAAAATCTTGTGAACAATCGCCGGATGTATATTCCATTGGCAACAACCGCAAGCAAGCAGGGTTGGGTCGCCGGAGAAAATGCGGCGGGAGGGAGCACAGTTTTTAAAGGTGTCATTCGCGCTATTGCGGTTCAGGTTTTCGATCTCGAAGTTGCCCATGTGGGTTTGAGTGCAAAGGAAGCAGAAGATTCCGGCATGGATATAGTTACGGAGCATATTGTTGGGAATTCTAAAATTGGTTTTTTCCCCGGCAATGAGCAAGTCCACATCGTTCTCATTGCGGATAAAAGGTCAAAGAGGCTCGTAGGAGCAAATGTTTTCGGGAAGGGTGGAGCGACACTTCGCGCCAACACGCTTGGGGTTGCTATTCAACAACGGCTTACGGTTGATGAGGTTGCTCAGCTCGATTTGATTTACAGCCCACCGTATGCCCCTCTGTGGGATCCCGTTTTAGTAGCGGCGAACCAATTGAAGAAGAAATTTTCTAAGAAATAATTTTGTTTATTTCAAGCAAGGAAATTTAAATGAAAAATCTCATTGTTATCAGTCACCCGCTGGTGAAAAGGGATTTAACATTGTTACGAAATGAAAAAACGCCAAATAATCAGTTTCGGTCAATTCTTCGCCGAACATCGACATTGATGGCGTACGAGGTGACAAGAAAGCTTCCACTGAAGGAGATTTCAGTCAACACCCCACTCGAAAAAACAAAAGGAAATGTTGTAGCGAAATCAGTTGTGCTGGTCCCGATTTTACGAGCGGGGCTTGGTTTAGTCGGGGGGTTTGTTGAGGTGATCCCCGATGCACGGGTCGGTCACATTGGACTATATCGTGATGAGGAAACGCTTCGACCGGTGGATTATTATTTTAAGGTTCCCCGCAATCTTAAGCAAGCGCTTGTTCTTGTGTTAGATCCGATGTTGGCGACAGGAGGAAGCGGCGCCGCGGCTATATCGTATCTCAAACAAAAGGGAGCGAAGTCAATAATTTATGTTAGCCTCGTTGCCGCTCCTGAAGGTGTTAGAAAAATCGTTAAGGATCATCCGGATGTCATTATTTATACTTGTGCATTGGATCGTGAGCTCAACAGCAAGGGATATATTTTGCCCGGCTTAGGCGATGCGGGAGATAGAATCTTTGGAACGGAATAAATTTTTTTTCTTTGCGTTTCTCTGTCTTTATAGTTTTAGCGTACGCGCTCAACGTCTCGAAAATCCTACACTTCACTCTCTCGTTCTCGCAGGCATTGATCTTACTCTGAAGCAGGAGTACGCATCTGCCGATTCGATTTTTAGAGTTGTAGAGCGAGAATTCCCTTCTCATCCATCCGGTTATCTTTATCGTGCGGCAGTACTTCAATCAAAAGCGATGGACTATGAAGCCGAATTGGATGTTGCCAGCTTCGATTCGCTCATTGCCCTCGGGAAAGAAAAAGCGGAAGAACAGAGACGAAAAGCATCATCCTCTCCATGGGGACACTTTTTTTTAGGGACGGCATTGGGATACGATTCGTATGCAAGGGTGTATCGTCGCGAGTGGTTTGGAGGCGTAACAAAAGGATTATCCTCTGTCTCGGAATTCAAGAAGGCGCTCGAAAAAGATTCTTCCTGCTATGATGCATGGGTTGGCATTGGAACATACTATTATTGGAAGAGCCGCAAAACGGAATTCCTTCATTGGCTTCCCTTTGTGAGCGATAGCAGACAGGAAGGAATCAATGTGCTCGAACGAAGCGCTCAGAAAGGAGTGTATAATAAATTTGCAGCTCTTTCTGCCCTTGTTGCCATTTATCTTGATGCGAGGGATTTCGATGCCGCAGAGCGGTGCGCAACGTTGGGTTTGAATAGCTATCCAACGAATAGGACATTTCTTTGGGGATTGGCAACAGCGTTGCATAACGGTGGAAAATTGGACCGGGCTGCTAAAGCGTATCGAAACTTGCTTGATATTCTTAAAGCCGATACAACAAAAAATATTTATAACGAAATTGTTTGTAGGCTTAATCTTGTGAAAGTAAAACTTCTGCTATCAGACTCAACCGATGCGGAAAATCATATAAGGGTTATTCTATCGTTTGAGAATGAGAAATTCCCCGAACATCTTAACGAGAGGGTTACCGGTAAATTTGAAGATGCAAAGAAAATTATGGCGGAACTCAAAAACGGCAAAAACTCTGTAAAATAAGCGTATTCGTACAGCTTGACATTCTGTTTGCAACGGCTATATTGAAGTTACAGGAATTTAGTCTGTCACCTCTATGGTAAATAGTCAGTACAAAAAAAAGCTTGATGATCTTCTCAATGTTTGTCGAAAAAATCTTCGCTCTGTTGACGAGAATTTGATCACGAATGCTTTCAACATGAGCCTCGAAGCGCACAAGAATGACCTGCGCGCATCAGGAGAGCCGTATTTTATTCATCCGTACGAAGTGGCAATGATTGTTGCAAAAGAAATTCCATTGGATGATGTCTCTATTGCCGTTGCGCTCTTGCACGATGTCGTAGAGGACACAAAATTTGATCTCAAGGATATTCGGGCAGAATTTGGCGATAATGTTGCCGAAATCGTTGATGGCGCTACGAAGATTACGGATATTTTTCGAAGTCACGAGGTAACGCAGGCTGAAAGCTATCGCAAGCTGCTGCTTTCCATGGTCAACGATATTCGCGTGATGCTTATTAAGTTCGCGGATAGGCTGCACAATATGCGCACGTTGGAATATCTCCCCCCGGAAAAGCAATTACGGCTTGCGAAAGAGACCCTTGAGATTTACGCTCCGTTCGCTCACCGCTTCGGGTTGGCAAAGATTAAATGGGAATTGGAAGACCTCTCGTTTAAATTTCTCCATCGCCAAGAGTACGATCAAATTGTGCGGCAATTAAAATCGAGGCGGAGAGAGCGCGAGCATTACATCAAAAAAATTGTCGCGCCGCTTGAGAAACGACTGGCAGTGGAGGGGATTATTTATGAAGTGGAAGGCCGTCCGAAACATTTATATAGCATTTATCAAAAGATGGTGAAGCGCGATAAGCCTCTCGATGAGATTTATGATCTCTTTGCCGTCCGGTTTATTCTCGATACTGAGGATAATAACGATTGCTTCATCGTCTATGGTATCATTTCGGAAATGTATAAGCCGATTCCGGAGCGGTTTAAAGATTATATCTCTATTCCTAAAAAGAACGGCTATCAATCCATTCATACCACAGTAGTCGGTCCAGGTGGAAAGCTCGTTGAAGTGCAGATCCGCACTAAGGCGATGCATGAAATTGCAGAAAAAGGCGTTGCCGCTCATTGGATGTATAAGGAAAGTAAAACATCCATTGATAAGGAGCTTGAGGGATGGATTAACTGGGTACGCGAAATTTTTGAGCAGAAAAACGACTATACGCCCAAGGAATTGATGGAAAGTTTCAAGTTGAATCTGTACCAAGATGAAATCTACGTCTTCACGCCGAAAGGCGATTTGAAAATTCTGCCGCGCAACTCTACCCCTGTCGATTATGCTTTTGAAATTCATTCGAATATCGGATTCCATTGCATTGGCGCAAAAGTCAATGGACGCATTGTTCCGTTGAATACGCTCTTGCGAAGCGGTGATCAAGTCGAGATTATCACTTCAAAAAACCAAAATCCTAACCCTGATTGGGACAAGTTCGTTGTTACGCATAAGGCGAAATCCCATATACGAAAATGGATTAAAGACGAACTGAACAAAAAAGCCGGCGGGGGAAAAGAGATTTGGGAAAAGAAACTTAGGCGACATAAGTTCCATATCAATGAAGATGAGTTGCTCAAGTTCATTCATACCCTTAAGTTTGAAAATTTGCAGGAATTTTATCTCGGTCTTGTTGAGCAGAAATTTGATGCCGATGCTATCATCGAACAGCTTCATGTTCGGTCGAAACATCCTACGTCGGAAGAGAGCGCTCGTTCTCCCGAAGAGACACGGTCGTTGTTTAGCAAATTTGTTCGGTCAGCCCGGGAACTTACCAGCGGCATCTCTATTCTCGGATCGAGCGACAATTTCATGCACCAATACGCGAAATGCTGTAACCCTATTCCAGGTGATGAGATTGTGGGTTTTGTAACAATTGGTGAAGGGATTAAAATCCACCGCAAAGATTGTAAGAACGTTATCTCCATGAGAATGGCGGAAAGCGAGCGCCTCGTTGAAGTCGGTTGGCCTCTCTCCAATGGTGCGGATTTTATAGCGGGCATTCGGGTCTCCGGCAAAGATCGTCCCGGGCTTCTCAGCGATGTTACGCACGCCATCTCGACGTTTCAGAACACGAATATTCGTACTGTGAACATAGATTCGCGCGGTCCGTTATTTGATGGTCAAATTATTCTTTTTGTAAAAAACACTGACCATCTCGCCCGCATCATTGATAAAATTCGCAAGGTAGAGGGAATTCTTGAGGCCGAAAGGTTTGTCGCATAGAATCTGATTCTTATTTGAAAAGGAATATTTTGAACGAACAAAAGCGTATTCTGGGTATTGATTATGGCAGTAAGCGTATCGGTATATCAATGAGCGACCCGCTGCACATTATTGCAACGTCGTTAGCTACTATCCCGAATGATTCCCACACCTTCGAAGCCCTTACAGAGATTGTTCAACGAGAGCACGTCGCGTGTATTGTTGTCGGTATGCCTTTGAATTTAAAAGGAGAGAAGGCGCAAAAAGCTCAAGAGGTGATGGAGTTCATACAACAGTTGAAAAAAAAGATTGATATTGAGATACTGATGTGGGATGAGCGCTTTACAAGCTCACTTGCCCATGATACATTGCTGCGGATGGGAACCAAAAAGAAAGAACGTCGGACAAACAAGGGAAGAGTGGATTCAATGGCGGCGGCAATTATGTTGCAAAATTTTTTGGATAGTCGAAAGCGTTCTCTGGTCTGCTAATAATGGAATCCCAACCGGCTAAGGCATTAGTGCCGCGCCTTATACAATCAGTCAAGCGGAATAAAATAAAAACCGTTTTCGCTGTTGTTGCGCTGTGGTTTGGACTGGAGATTATAACGCTTCCGTTCGGGGAAATTGAGCGATTCAAAACCTCCAACCCAATGGAGACTGCTTTCATGCGGGAGCACGAACAACGGGCAAAGGAAGACGGTAAGCCGTTTCGCAAGCAGCAACGTTGGATACCGTTGGCGCGCATTTCTAAGGAGACTGTCAATGCGGTAATTGTGGCTGAAGACGGCATGTTTTGGGCGCATAGCGGCTTTGATTGGTTTGAATTTCGCGAATCGCTTGAGCGTAACTTAAAGGAAGGACGTGCCGCACGAGGTGCGAGCACCATCACACAACAGCTCGTCAAAAATCTTTTCCTTTCATCGTCAAAGAACCCTTTGCGAAAACTCAAAGAATGGATACTAACCTGGAGAATGGAAAAAGTCCTTAGCAAGCCTCGTATTCTTGAATTGTATTTGAACGTCATTGAATGGGGAAGAGGAATCTATGGCATTGAGGCGGCATCGCAATACTATTTCCAAAAATCTGCCTCACAGCTTACCCGAGCCGAGAGTGCGAAGTTGGCGGCGATTATCCCAAGCCCGCGCAAACACCGCGCGAATTCCGAATCTCGCTACGTCACACGCCGTTCTCAGCTGATCCTCGGAAGAATGGCGGCGAGAGGTCTTTAAATTCTATTTATATGATTGCTATGAACTATAAAGAACTTGAACTTCTTTTGGCAGAAGGCGAAGGAACTCAACTTGAGTTCAAACGGAAGGTTTCAAGCCCTGAAAAAATCGCGCGGGCGCTTATCGGATTCGCCAATACAAAAGGCGGGACTATTCTTTTCGGCGTTGATGATGATGCTTCGATTGTCGGCGTGGAAAGTGAGAAAATGGAAGTCGAGATGATTGAAACGGCAGGAATGGTCTATTGTGATCCGCCCATCGAACCGAACATTGAAATTATTTCGCACAGGGACAAAGACATTCTTGCCGTGACTATTGAAGAAAGCAAAGAGAAACCCCACTACCTTGTCGTTGATGATGACGAAACCGGCGATCAAGAAACAAAAGTCTTGATTCGCGTAAACGATAAAACTGTTATTGCAAGCAAGGAGGTCGTAAAAATCCTTCGCGCGGAAAGCCCTGATGCACCGCCGCTACGAATCAGCATTGGTGACACCGAAAGGCGATTGTTTGATTTTTTGGAAAAGAATGAGCGGATAACCGTAAAACAATTCGGCAAGCTGGTGAATATTGCAGACCGAAGAGCTTCGAGGATTCTAATTAACCTTGTCCGCGCCGGCGTTCTCAGGATCCACACACGCGAAAAAGAAGAATACTACACGATGTCTTATTGATGGTGGATGTGGTTTGTTCGCCAAACTCTGTTGAGCTCGAAGATCGCAATTCCATAAGCGACGGCAACGTTCAGAGATTGTTTAATGCCAACCATCGGAATTTCTATCGCCATGTCGCATTCTGAAATAACATCCTTTGAGATTCCGGTAATCTCATTACCAATGACAAGAGCAAGAGGGAAATCTGCCGGTTGGATAGTATAATACGGTGTTGTGCTGTCCGTTAATTCGAGACAGCAAATTTTTAGTTGTTTCTCTTTCAGTTTGTGAATCGCTTCTTTCGGCTCCTTGATGTATTCCCACGGAACGCTTCGTGTCGCTCCTAACGCAGTCTTGTCAATTTCTTTACGTGGTGGAGCGGGTGTGAATCCCGTCAAAATAAGTTTTTCGAGAAGAACACCATCCGATGTCCGAAAGATGGAGCCGACATTGTAAAGGCTCCTGACATTATCAACCACGACCGTCACTGGCAAGCGGTCTGCAGGGTTAATCTCTTCGAGCGGGCTTCGTTTTGAAGCTATTTCAGAATGAGTTAGTTTTCGCATAACGATAGCAAGATACGATGGAATTTTCCCAAAAAGAAGGGCATTATTGCTTAAAATGTAGTATTTTGCTGTATGAAATCAATTATAAAATTGCTCCACGACTGGAAATTTCTTATATTTAAAGCCAAGGTAAAATAGATTGAGGAAGATAGTTATAGCGATTGATGGTCCTGCGGCATCAGGCAAAAGTACTACTGCAAGACTCGTCGCTCAACAATTAGATTATCTCCATATTGATACAGGGGCGATGTATCGAGCGATCACGCTTCGCGTGTTGCAAGAGAACATCCCTCTTGGTGATGTTGAACGTATCAAGGCGTTGGCGGAAGCGACAACGATTCGCCTTGAACGAAGCGATCAGGGCAACAAAGTTTTTGTTGATGGACGCGATGTAACCGAGGCAATACGCTCCGCAAAGGTTACCGTGAATGTAAGCACAGTAAGTAGTTATCAGAGTGTTCGTGCTGTTCTTGTCCGGGAGCAACGGCGAATTGCCGCGCAGGGTGGAGTGGTTTTAGAGGGAAGAGACATTGGCACAGTTGTTTTACCGAATGCAGACTTAAAGATTTATATGGTCGCTGATGTCGCAAAGCGAGCTGAGAGACGAAAAAAAGAACTCGCTTTGATGGGAACGGAAGTTGATCATCAGAAATTAGAAGAAGAGATTTTAGAGCGCGATCGACAAGATTCGACAAGAGAATCAAGTCCGCTCCGGAAAGCTCCAGATGCCAGAGAGCTTGATACGTCCGACCTGACTATTGATAAGCAGGTTGAATTTGTCGTACAACAAGCGCGAAAAATTATAGAAGGGAATTAACAGGCCTTTGAAAGTATCCATTGATATTTCATCGGGATTTTGCTGGGGCGTTGTTCGCACTATTGAGGTTGCCGAGCAAGAACTTGCCGAGAGAAAAAATCTTTACTCCCTTGGCGAGATCATTCACAATCCAATGGAGATCAATCGCCTTGAAGCGAAAGGCTTAGAGACGATTACCCTCGCTGAGCTTGAAAAGGCAAAAGGCGGCACAATTCTTATCCGTGCACATGGCGAACCGCCTTCGACATATAAACGGGCGGAAGAATTAGGCATCACGATTATTGATGCGACATGCCCCGTTGTCACGAAAGTTCAGGAGCGGATTCGAAAATTTTATCTGGATGGTTACCAAGTCGTAGTTTTTGGGAAGAAAGACCATGCAGAGGTCATTGGGCTTGTCGGCCAAACGAATGGAGAAGCTGTTGTAATAAAATCGCTTGAGGAAATCAGCAACGTAAAGCTCGACCGCAAGACAGTTCTGTTTTCTCAAACGACGATGGATAAGTCGACATTTCATAGGATCAAAGAGGAACTTAAAAAAAATGTCAAGGAGTTGGTTGTAGGTTCCATTGAAGATGAGGCGATTGATTTTCATGCAAAGGATACCATTTGTGGACAGGTATCCGGTCGCGATAAGAAAATTAGAGAATTTGCTTCTTCAAATGATATCGTGATTTTTGTTGCGGGACGCCATAGCTCTAATGGCAAAGTACTTTTTGAGATTGCCAAGGAAGCTAACCCCCGAATCTTTTTTATCGAGGATACACCGGAATTAAAAGCCGAATGGTTCGAGAATGTTAAAACGGTTGGCATTACCGGAGCAACCTCCACGCCGCAATGGCTTATGGAGAAAGTCAAACGCTCTATCGAGGAGCAATTCGTCCATCAACTTGCGACTGTGTAATGAACGAAATTGAAGTACAGTCATCATCAATTCACTAAAACATATCATCTAACGTTGTAGCCGGTTTCATTTTCCGCTGATGTTTCGATGACGGCATCAAAGGGAAATAAGACGGTTTCTTATCCGCAGTAGCGGTAAGCAGTATTTAGGAGGTTTAATGGTTGAAGCGTTTAATAGCACAAATGATCTTGAGGAGCGGGAGTATTCCGACGCCGAATTAAAAGAATTGACGAAATTGTACGAAAGTACAATGGGTTCAATCAATGAAGGCGAGATCATTAAAGGACGGGTTGTTCACATTGCGGAATCTTCTGTCATCGTTGACATCGGCTTTAAATCAGAAGGTGCCATTCCGATTACAGAGTTTCCAAATATAAAGGACATTAAGGTTGGCGAAGAAGTTGAAGTCTTCCTTGAAGCGGTCGAAAACAAAGATGGCCAGTTGATTCTTTCCCGCAAGCGTGCTGATTTTATGCGCGTGT
>JACQBK010000084.1 GCA_016194505.1 Ignavibacteriales bacterium
CCGCTGATGTTTCGATGACGGCATCAAAGGGAAATAAGACGGTTTCTTATCCGCAGTAGCGGTAAGTAGTATTTAGGAGGTTTAATGGTTGAAGCGTTTAATAGCACAAATGATCTTGAAGAACGGGAGTATTCCGACGCCGAATTAAAAGAATTGACAAAATTGTACGAAGGTACAATGGGTTCAATCAATGAAGGCGAGATCATTAAAGGACGGGTTGTTCATATTGGGGATTCTTCTGTCATCGTTGACATCGGCTTTAAATCAGAAGGTGCCATTCCGATATCAGAGTTTCCAAATATAAAGGACATTAAGGTTGGCGAAGAACTTGAAGTCTTCCTTGAAGCGGTCGAAAACAAAGATGGCCAGTTGATTCTTTCCCGCAAGCGTGCTGATTTTATGCGCGTGTGGGAGAAGGTTGTAAGATCGCACGATACGGGCGAGGTTCTCAAAGGTCGTTGTGTGCGTCGAACGAAGGGCGGTATTGTGGTAGATTTGCTTGGCATTGATGCCTTTCTTCCCGGCTCACAAATTGACGTTCGACCTGTCCGTGATTTCGATGCGTTCATTGGAAAAGAGATGGAATTCCGGGTTGTTAAAGTCAATCATCCCTCTGAAAACGTTGTTGTCAGCCACAAGATTCTTGTGGAAGAAGAGCTTGCAGGTCAGCGCAAGTCTATTCTCGATAGCTTGGAGAAGGGGCAGATTCTCGAAGGTCATGTCAAGGCGCTTACCGATTTTGGTGTGTTTGTGGACCTTGGCGGCGTGGACGGGCTTGTTCACATTACCGACCTTTCATGGGGACGCGTTAGCCATCCTTCAGAAGTCGTTAAGCTTGACCAGACAGTGAATATTGTCGTGCTGGATTTTGACCAAGAAAAGAAACGAATCTCTCTCGGTATGAAACAGTTGTTGCCGCATCCGTGGGAGAATATAGAGGTAAAGTATCCTGTTGGAACAAAAGTACAGGGCAAAGTCGTATCCCTTACGGATTACGGAGCATTTGTTGAGATTGAGAAGGGAATTGAGGGGCTTATTCATATTTCTGAGATGAGTTGGACTCAGCATATTAAACATCCTTCGCAAGTCGTGTCTATGGGACAAGTCGTTAGCGCAGTTATATTGTCTCTCGATAAGGACGGAAAGAAAATATCACTGGGTATGAAACAGCTCGAACCCGATCCATGGTTGAGCCTGCTCCAAAAATATCCCCTTGGTTCAAAACACACTGGTGTCGTTCGCAATTTAACGAATTTCGGTGTTTTTGTAGAGCTTGAGGAAGGCGTTGATGGACTTGTCCATATCTCCGATTTATCGTGGACAAAGAAGATCCGTCATCCGGGTGAAGTTGTAAAAAAGGGAGACAAGATCGAAGTCGTCATCCTTTCCATTGACGTTGACCAGCGTAGGATTTCCTTGGGTCATAAACAAATCCAAGAGAATCCTTGGGATGTTTTTGCAAACTCATACAAAATTGGCACGCCGGTTGACGGCAAAATCGTCCGTATCATTGAAAAGGGCGTTATTGTCGAGCTTCCGATGGGTGTAGATGGGTTTGTTCCATTATCCCAGCTTTCTCAGACGCCTGTGAAGAACGTTACGGATTCGTTCCGCGTTGATGATACTTTACCGCTTCAAGTTATCGAGTTTGACAAGGACAACAAGAAGATTGTCCTTTCTGTACTCGAGTATTTGCGTGGCAAGGAGCAAGCTGTGGTAGATAATTATGTTGCCAACCACAAGCTTTCTCCAATGACGCTGAAGGATATGATGTCAGGCGCTTTTGCCCCATCAGATTCCGGAATTAACGAAGCTTCGCCTGTTTAAATACGAAAAGAGGAGTATCGTATAAAGTATAAAGAGTTGTTCGAGAAGCTTCGGACAACTCTTTTTTTTAACTATCAGATCAATGAAACGTGTAGCACTCCATACGCTGGGCTGCAAGCTGAACTTTGCCGAGACTTCTACCATTGGCAGACAGTTTGTCCAACGAGGGTATCAGATTGTAGATATTGATGCTCCCGCTGACGTATGTGTCATTAACACGTGCAGTGTAACGGAACGGGCTGATAGGGAATGCAGGCAAATCGTTCGTAGGGCATTGCGGCACTCGCCCAACGCGTATGTCATAGTAACAGGTTGCTATGCACAGCTACAACCCGAAGAGATTGCTTCAATTGCGGGAGTTGACCTCGTCCTTGGCTCGAAGGAAAAATTTGATGTTTTTGGCTTTACAAATGGCTTCAACAAGGCTCACGTTACACGTATAGAAGTTTCTCCCATTGCTGAGGTTGATAATTTCGGGATAGCCTCATCTGTTGGATCTCCCGATAGAACAAGGGCATTTCTCAAGGTTCAAGATGGCTGTGACTTTAGCTGTGCTTTTTGCACGATTCCTTTGGCTAGGGGAGGAAGTCGTAGTTTATCCGTAGAAAACACAGTATCACAAGCTATGGAAGTCATTAAAGAAGGATATAAGGAAATTGTCTTAACCGGTGTTAATGTAGGCGATTACGGGAAGAAGATTGGTGCAAGTCTTTACAATCTGTTGAAAGAATTAGAGCGCATTAATGGACTTGAGAGAATCCGGATAAGCTCAATTGAGCCTAATCTCTTGACGGATGAACTTCTCGATTTTTGGCTCGGGAGCACCATGATTTGCAAGCATTTTCATATTCCCCTGCAGGCTGGGACCGATGAGCTCTTAAGAAGTATGCGTCGGCGCTACCAAACCGATTGGTACGCTAATAGGGTTCAAAAGATCAAGGCTTCGTGTCCTAGTGCAGGTATTGGAGTGGATGTAATTGTAGGGTTTCCAGGAGAAACCGACGATCATTTCAAAGAAACATATAAGCTCTTGGTTGATCTACCTGTTTCCTATTTACATGTTTTCACTTATTCGGAGCGTCCGAATACGCCTGCGGCAAGCTTTGAAAATCAAGTTGAGCCGCGCGTCCGCTTTGAAAGAAGCGAGCAATTGCGTATCTTAAGTGCCAAAAAGCGAAGGCAGTTTTATGAAAGTGCCATAGGTTCGACTGTGAATGTCTTATTTGAGTCACAAGTTGAAGGCGGCTGGATGACGGGGTTGTCGGACGAATATATTCGAGTCAATGTTCCAACATTAAGGAATCTAACGAATGAAATTGCGCAAGTCTCTATAATTCAAGTTGATAACGATGGTTGTGTAGGCAAATTAGTTAATGAACAAGACCTGCCATTACCTACGTTACAGGCAACTCAACAACAGGAGGCTCTATGCATGCTATAAGATTTTCGTCCATATTTATTTTACTGCTGAGTGGAATGACAGTCTCTTTTTCTCAAGCAAACTTACGGGAAGCGGTTCTTACATTGGAGCATAAGGCTGATTTTCGTGCTCCCAAAATTATGCGATTTGATGAACCCGCGTCAGATTTGAAGTCTACTACAGTAGCGGTGTTATACTCTCTTTTGTTGCCGGGCATGGGGGAGCTCTATGCCGGAAATTTTGAAACCGGAAAATATTATCTTATGGCAGATGCAGGGTTGTGGCTGACATACGGGGGATTTCAATTGCACGGTCAATGGTTGCGTCAAGATGCCCGCTCGTTTGCCTTGCAACACGCTCAAGCAAACACCGATGGGAAAGACGAGCAGTTTGAAGTCAATTTGGGCAACTTTAACACTGTTGCAGATTACAACGAAGCAAAATTACGCGACCGCGATTATAATTTGATGTACGATCCCAATTCAAACTACGCGTGGAAATGGGATAGCGATGCTACTCGTCTGCAATATAAAAATTTGAGAATTAGAAGCGACGAAGTATTCCAAAACTCTAAATTTGTTCTCGGGGCTTTAGTGCTGAATAGGATTATCTCAGCGTTTTCTGCTGGTCGAGCTGTCGCAGCATATAACAAGTCTCTTGCCGAGTCCGGAAACTGGCGAATCAACGCCACTGTTTCCGGCGGAATACTCAGCGCTCACGGGATTGAGCTAAGGTTGACAAAAGAATTTTAACGAAGAAATGAACCCAGCAAAAATCCCGCCCGAATGAGCGGGATTTTTTTTTGACGCGATAACGAATGCGCAACATCAAACTGACGATAGAATACGACGGGACAAATTATGTCGGCTGGCAGGTTCAACCGAATGGTCCTTCCGTACAAGCAGAAGTTGAAAAGGCATTGCGCCAAATTCTGCAAGAAGATATTCATATCAATGGAGCGGGAAGAACGGATAGCGGCGTCCATGCACGAGGGCAGGTTGCTAACTTTCTCACTGCTCATACTTTTGAAAACAAACCATTATGCAAAAGTTTGAACGGTATTCTTCCTTCCGATATTGCGGTTCTTTCAGCGGAAGATGTGCCAGAATCTTTTCACGCTCGGTATAGTGCACAAGCGCGAGAGTATCTGTATTGTTTAGCTCTACAGCCGACAGCACTTTGGAGGAATTATTCTTGGTATGTCGGCGGCTATACATTAGATAAGGCGCTTATGAATTTTTGCACCGATTCTATTCTGGGCGAACATGATTTTGCGTCATTTTGTAAATCAGAAGCAGAAGTGGATCATTATCGTTGCGTTATTCATAGCGCACAATGGCAAGTAATAGAATCACAAATGATTTTTCGAATCTCAGCCAATCGCTTTTTGCATGGTATGGTGCGTGCGCTGGTCGGGACAATGGTTGAGGTCGGACGAGGATATCGTCCGTTGGAAGATTTCAGAAAAATTTTAGATGCAAAAGACCGGAAGGCCGCCGGCATGGCCGCTCCGGCAAAAGGGTTATTCCTTGAGCGGATTACCTATTAAGTGGTTGATATGCGAGCAAAGATTCAAAAATCTTTTTATCCACGGTACCAAAAGATGAAGAACAGATTGTCGTGAATGCGGCATTGCAAATGGAGACCCTTTCCTTTACATTGAGAATATGATTAGAGAGGTCATTAGCAAGCTTTCATCAAAACAAAACCTTTCCAAGGATGAAGCGTATGCCGCGATGAATGATATTATGTCCGGCAACGCTACCGAGTCCCAAATTGCTGCTTTCTTGATGGGGCTTCGCCTCAAAGGGGAAACTGTTGATGAAATTGCCGGTTGCACACTATCAATGCGTGAGAAAGCTACACGAATCAACTCGAAGCATAAGAATGTCATTGACACGTGCGGGACGGGAGGGGATGCTTCTGGGACATTTAATATCTCTACGACTGCCGCTATTATAGCCTCTGCGGGTGGAGCGATAGTCGCAAAGCATGGCAATCGTGCGGTCTCAAGCAAATGTGGGAGCGCGGATGTGCTAAAAGCTCTCGGTGTTAACATTGAAATTCCGGTTGAGAAAGTTTCACGAGTGTTAGATGAGGTCGGCATAACATTTTTATTTGCGCCGTTGATGCACGGCGCAATGAAATATGCTGCCCCAGTACGGAAAGATTTAGGCATACGAACAATTTTTAACGTATTGGGACCCTTAACGAATCCTGCCGGGGCAAAGCGGCAAGTGTTGGGGGTGTTCGATCCTTCGTTAACAGAAGTGATAGCGTCGGTGTTAGCTGAGTTAGGTTCTGAGCACGCGTTGGTTGTGCACGGGGAGGGTGGATTTGACGAGCTATCAACTCTCGGATGGACAAAAATCAGTGAACTGAAAGGCGGATCGGTCAATACATACAACATTACAGCGCAAGAGTTTGGGTTCTCAAACCATGATGCTTCTGGATTGAAGGGGGGAGATGCTGCGACAAATTCTCGGATTGTTCGTGATATTTTCAATGGCAAAAATGGCGCGCCGAGAGAAATTTCTTTGTTGAATGCCGCCGCGGCACTTGTTGTTGCAAGCAAAGCGCAGTCGCTTAAAGAAGGGGTATCATTGGCGCAAGAGTCTGTGGATAGCGGCGCCGCGTTACGTAAACTTACTCAATGGATAGAAGCAACGAACAATTAACTATATCACTTGGACCCATTTCATAAAATATTTAAAGAGCTTTTGATAAAGTTGGGTTTGTTAAAAGCCAAACTCTCTGAAGACGACCTTAGGCAGGTTTTGGAGGCAAGCACCCTCAGCGGCACGTTGGATAAAACCGAGCATGAGCTGATTAAAAGTATCTTTGAGTTTACGGATACTACCGTTAAGGAGATCATGGTCCCGCGCCCGGATATAGTCGCTTTGGATCTCTCGATGCCTCGCGAATCGCTAGTTCGAAAAGTTATCGAAGAGGGCTATTCACGTCTTCCGGTGTACAAAGGAACTATTGATAACATTGTGGGAATTGTTTACAGCAAAGACCTGCTAAGCCTTCTTGAGCATCGGGACTTAATTGTGTTGCAGGATATTATTCGCCCCGTCATGTTTGTGCCGGAATCCAAACAAGTCAGTCAGCTTTTAAGGGAGTTTCAGCAACACAAGGCTCACCTTGCCGTTGTCGTTGATGAGTTCGGTGGCACTGAAGGCATCATCACAATGGAAGACATTGTGGAAGAAATTGTAGGGGAGATTCACGACGAGTACGATGAAGTTAGAAAATCTGCCGAACGATCTACCGATGGTTCCCTTGTCGTTGATGCTCATTTGAGCATAAGTGATTTCAATGAGCAGTTTAGCGCGCAAATTCCAGAAACCGCAGACTACGAAACATTAGCCGGCTTTTTACAAAAACATACGGGCCGCTTACCCGATCTCAATGAAGAAATTAAATACGATGACTTAACGTTTGTCATCATAGGTAAGACGGCGCGAAGAATTCGGCAAGTGAAGGTAAGTAAGATGCCGTCAACCCTTTCTAATAATGAGAAAGACGCATGAGTATTTTGGATGACATTCTTATCCAAAAACGGAAAGAAGTCGAAAGCGCTCGCCGGCTTGTTCCTTTGGAAAAGCTTAAAGAAGAAGCTTTTGCAAAAGGTGGTACTCGATCATTCGATAAGGCGCTAAGAACATCGGGTATTTCAGTCATTGCGGAAGTTAAAAAAGCGTCTCCTTCCAGAGGAGTGTTAGTCGAAGATTTTGACCACTTGGCGATTGCTCGAGACTATGAGAACGCAGGCGCAAATGCGCTCTCGGTGTTGACGGATGCTCCCTTTTTCCAAGGAGAAAAGAGATTTATTTCCGAGATCAAGAAAATTACCTCCTTGCCAATTCTCCGTAAGGACTTTATCATTGATGAATATCAGGTGTACGAGTCCAAAGTCATTGGGGCGGATGCTATATTGCTTATTGTAAAAGCATTAGATATTTGTTCCCTTCAGACTTTATATGATTGCGCCCAATCTCTTGAATTATCAGTACTTGTGGAGGCTCATACAAAACAAGAGGTTGAAACAGCAAACTCTATCGGTGCCGCAATAATTGGGATTAACAATAGGAACCTTGATACCTTTGAGGTCTCCATTGAACATTCAATTAGACTTAGGTCAATTATTCGCACTGGAACAATAGCGGTCAGCGAAAGCGGAATTAAGTCTTCTCAAGATGTTTCCGCCCTTCGTAAGGCGGGATTTGATGCTATTCTTATTGGTGAAGGGTTGGTAGCTAATAGCAATAAAATTAATGCTTTACAAGAATTGGTTCGTGGGTAAGCATGCAGGAGTTGTTTGTAAAAATTTGTGGGATAACGAATCTTGAAGATGCTCAGCATGCTGTTCTATGCAAGGCTGATGCAATCGGATTTATTTTTTATGAGGAGAGCCCCCGCTTTATTCCTCATCACCGGGCGGCTGAGATTGTCAAGAAACTGCCGGAGCACGTTTCAAAAATTGGGGTCTTTGTCAATGCAGACCGCAAGTTCATTCACGAAGTCGTCAGCCATGTGAATCTCAGCGCAGTCCAGCTTTACGGCAATGAGGGACCCGATGACCTTGTCAATTACGAAGCCAGTGTTATTAAGGTCTTTCGAGTAAAAGATGATTTTGATGTTGAGGTAATGCGAAATTATATCGTTGATGCTTTCCTGTTGGATACTCACAAAGAAGGAATGATGGGCGGGACGGGCACGACGTTTAACTGGAATCTTGCCGTTGCTGCGAAGGAGTATGGGAAAATAATTCTTTCTGGCGGATTGACGCCGGAAAATATCGAGGAAGCTGTTCGGTTTGTCCAGCCTTACGGCGTAGATGTGAGCAGTGGCGTTGAGGCGAGTCCCGGGAAAAAAGACCCGCAAAAGGTTCGTGAGTTTATTATGCGCGCTAAAAGTATTCCATTATACTATAATCAAGAATGAGCAACAAGCACTACATTGGAACATTGCCGGATGAAGCCGGTCATTTTGGGGTTTATGGAGGACGCTACATTCCCGAAACTCTCATTCCTGCCGCCGAAGAGCTCGCACAGATGTATGCCGAAGTACGAAAGGACAAGGCATTTCAAGAAGAGCTATCATACTACTTGAAATACTTTGTGGGTCGTCCTACGCCATTGTTTTACGCAGAAAGATTATCCGAGCATATCGGCGGCACTAAAATTTACCTCAAACGCGAAGATCTGTGTCATACCGGCGCTCATAAAATAAATAATACGGTCGGACAAATTCTCATTGCGCGGCGCATGGGAAAGAAACGCATTATCGCCGAGACCGGTGCGGGACAGCATGGCGTTGCGGTTGCAACGGTCTGCGCGCGATTTGGACTTGAGTGCATTGTGTATATGGGCGAAGAAGATATCGAACGCCAAGCCCCGAATGTTGCGCGCATGAAGCTCCTTGGTGCGGAAGTACGCTCAGTAACAAGCGGGAGCCGAACACTGAAGGATGCAACAAACGAAGCGATTCGTGATTGGGTTACGAACGTCGAGACAACGTTTTACATCATTGGCTCCGTTGTCGGCATGCACCCGTACCCGATGATGGTGCGCGATTTTCAAAGCATTATCGGGCGAGAAACACGCGAACAAATTCTTGTCGCAGAAGGTCGCCTGCCGGACGCTATCGTTGCGTGTGTGGGAGGTGGGAGCAATGCAATGGGCATATTTTATCCTTTCCTCGATGAGGCGAGCACTATAAAACTGATCGGTGTTGAAGCCGCAGGACTGGGACTTAATTCCGGCAAACATTCCGCATCTCTAACTGCCGGAACCCCTGGCGTGCTTCATGGTGCTATGCAATATCTTCTTCAAGATTCGAATGGACAAATTCAAATTGCTCACTCCATTTCTGCCGGATTGGATTACCCCGGTGTAGGTCCCGAGCATTCGTACTTAAAAGATAAAGGGCTTGTCCACTATACTTCCGTTACGGATGAAGAGGCACTGGAAGGGTTTCAGTTGCTTGCGCGGTTGGAAGGGATTATTCCTGCTCTTGAGACAGCACACGCCATTGCTTACGTTGCCAAAGAGTTTTCAAAGCAATCAAAGGAAAAAATTGTTGTTATAAATCTTTCGGGACGAGGAGATAAAGATTTGACAACAGCCATGAAGGCTATAGAAGGAAAATCAACACGCAAAACGGGTTAAGATAGTAATTCTCTCTGCAAATTTTGCCTACCTTCTCTGCGCTATATATGTATCTCGCTACTTCTCTTGAGTTTAGGAGCATGACTGTTTATATTCTTGTCAGCTCAACGTTGCGATTGGAGCAAACGCGGCAATCTCATAAGGCACATCTAGAACGGACAATATGCTCTCGGTTATAATCCTTCAGTATAATAATGCCGCCCTCACAAAGAAGGCGATAGAATCGTTCCAAAAACGCTATCGAGGTGAATACGAGATCATTCTCGTTGATAATAATTCGACCGAGGAAGAGGCCCGCCATATAGGACAGCATCTGCACAACATTCGCTTTATTCAGAACGAAACAAATGAAGGATTCAGCAGGGGGAATAATCGTGCCGCACAGAGCGCGAAAGGCGAGATTCTCCTGTTTTTGAATAACGATACCATCACCGTTTCTGACTTTGTTCCCGACGTTTTAGGTGTGTTAAGAAAGGATGCTTCCGTCGGCATCATTGGTCCAAAATTATTGAATGAGGATTTTTCTTTTCAGATTTCATGCGGGAAGCTACCATCTATTCTTCATGAAGTCATTGACAAAATTATTTATTCTCTTGCGCGTACAAAAGCGAGTAGAGTGCTTCGTTGGCTTGAAAAAAAATATTCTCAACCCATGCCGGTTGAATGGGTCACGGGCGCTGCTCTTTTTATTCGTGCCCACATCTTTAAACGACTCGGAGGGTTTGATGAACAACTGTTTATGTTTTTTGAGGATAAAGATTTATGCTTACGGACACGCCTCTTAGGTAAAAAAGTTATCTATTTCCCTAGCACATCATTGATTCATCTTGGCGGCGGAAGCAATACATCGAGCTTAAAAAAAACAACGGAAATGATTTACAGGAGAAGTCAGATTTCTTATTACAAGAAGCACTTAGGCTTGTTCCAACAATATGTGCTAACGCTGTACTTAAAAATTGTGAGAAAGTATCCATCGTGAACAAGGCAATACCTACAAAAGTGCTTTTAATGATTGACGAAGCTTCCATCGGTGGGGGACAGCAGCACGTGCTTGCTTTGGCAGAAAACATCAAGAGGGAAGAATATGAAGTTGCCGTTGCCTGCGAACGATCAGGTTATCTTGTTGATGAATTGAGAAAACGCAAAATTTCCGTATTACCTATTTCAATTTCTAATACACTGAGTGTGCGTTCGTTGCTTTCCTGCGTACAGGCGATCCGCCAATATTCTCCCGCAATTGTTCATACGCACGGCGGGACGGCCGGATTTTACGGCAGAATTGCTGCACGCATTGTTGGAGGGATTCGTACTGTCCACACGTACCACGGGTTACATTACCTTCATGCGAAATCTAACAGTATAACGTTTCTCCATCGCTGGATTGACCGCTTATTGCTTCCAATGACTAATTCCCTTATTTGCGTTGCGCAGGCGGATTATGACCTCGGAGTCGCCAAAAAAGTAGTGCATCCCTCAAAAGGGGTTGTTATTTATAATGGTATTGCTGTGGAGCGATATAAGGCTTCTGTGCTCAGCGCAAAAGGCCTCTTGGAGCAGAAGACAAAAAATGATACTTTCATAGTAGGCACTATTGGAAGGCTTCATATTCAGAAAGGGCATAAATTTTTTCTCGTAGCTGCTAAACAAATTCTGGAGGAGTATCCTAACACTCTCTTCTACATTGTTGGGGAAGGAATACTCAGGCAAGAATTAGAAGCGCAAAGCAGGACACTTGGAATAGCCGAGAACGTAAAATTCTTAGGCGCTCGTACCGATATACCGCAGCAATTGGCACGAATGGATGTTTTTGTTCTTCCCTCTCTTTGGGAAGGTCTTCCTCTTGTTCTTTTGGAAGCAATGGCTGCACGAAAGCCGATTGTTGCTACAGCGGTCAATGGAGTTTTGGAAATTCTTGAAGATCGTAAAGAGGGGATGCTTGTCCCGCCAAAAGACCCCGAGTCGCTTGCGAAAGCCGTCCTTTTACTGCGGCGGGACCCGGCACTTGCATCAGCACTAGAATCGGCGGCATATACAAAAGTTTCTACTCGGTTTAATGTTCAAACGATGACCCGTAGCACAGAGAAGGTGTACGAAAAGGTTTTAAATATCAAATGAGAATCGGAATTTTCGGCGGCTCGTTCGACCCGCCGCACATCGGCCATCTTGTTATTGCAGAGCTTGCCTGCGAACAGCTTGGGCTTGATAAGGTCATTTTTGTTCCGGCATATCTGCCGCCGCATAAAATGGGTGGCCATCGGTCGTCCCCACATCACCGGTTGCAGATGACGAAGATTGCGGTAAAAGGGAATCCGCAGTTTGTAGTTTCTGATATTGAAATACAGCGCGAAGGTATTTCTTACACGGTTGATACGCTTCAGTATTTTAAAAAGAAATATCCCAAGGCAAAATTATTCTTACTTATTGGCGGTGATAATTATGTCCAGTTTGTAACATGGAAATCGCCGGATGTTATTGCAAAGCTGGCATCGCTTGTCGTCTATCCGCGCCCGGGCTATGACTCTACCGTGCTGCCTCACTCTTATTTTGGCAAAGAATATTTGTTGCAAGGGAATAAGTTGGATCTCTCTTCAACGGAAATCCGAAAACGCGTATTTGCTGGAAAAACCAGCCGGTATGTAGTCCTTGAAAAAGTCGAGCAGTACATTGTCAAAAAGCGCCTTTACAAAAAATAATTTCAGATGAAGTCCACCGTATCACAAGACGAGATGCACCGAATCGTTTCTACGGATCATTACGACCCGTTTCAAGTGTTAGGACCTCATGTTATTCAGGGGACGAAACGAAAATCTCTCGCCATCCGGGCTTTTCTGCCTGATACCAATTATATATCGGTTGTTGAGCTGAAAAATGGGGAACCTGCTAAAGAATATCCGATGCAAAAAATTCTCGATGAGGGATTTTTTGAGGTTGTTATTCCTAACCGCTCGAAAGTCTTTCCGTATAAATTGAAACGGGTCATTGACGCAAACACCTCTGATCTTTTTTATGATTCGTATTCTTTTCTTCCAACCTTAACGGATTTTGATCTTTATCTTTTTAATGCCGGCGACCATCATCGTATTTATGAAAAGCTCGGCGCACATTACGCGGAGGTCAACGGTGTCGGCGGAATCCAATTTGCTGTGTGGGCTCCCGCCGCGCGCAGTGTCAGCGTCATTGGCAGTTTCAACGGATGGGATAGAAGGAAACACGCAATGCGCGTGTTAGGTTCATCGGGCGTGTGGGAAATTTTTATTCCCGGATTGCCGGAAGGCGAGCTTTATAAGTTCCAAGTGAAAACCCAACCGGGTGAAATCTTGGACAAAACGGATCCGTATGCTGTTGAGATGGAATTGCGACCAAGCACAGCATCGCGGGTAAATCTTTTGTCCGGTTTTTCTTGGAGCGATAATGATTGGATGAAGCGACGAGCAAGCGATGACCATGGCTCGAAGCCAATGTCGGTTTACGAAGTTCACCTCGGCTCGTGGGCGCGGATTCCTGAAGAAGGAAATCGGTGGCTGACGTATCGTGAGTTTGCCGAACGCCTTGTTGCGTATGTCAAGCAGCATGGCTTTACACATATTGAATTGCTGCCCGTTATGGAACATCCTTTGGATGGCTCATGGGGGTATCAGGTAACAGGCTATTTCGCGCCCACAAGTCGGTTTGGCAAGCCGCAGGATTTTATGCACTTCGTTGACCATTGCCATCAAAACAGGATCGGTGTCATTTTGGATTGGGTGCCTGCGCATTTTCCGAAAGATATTCATGCACTCGGAGAATTTGACGGCACGCATCTGTACGAGCACGCCGACCCGCGCAAAGGAGAGCATCAAGATTGGGGAACGTACATTTTTAATTTCGGACGCAAAGAAGTAAAAAATTTCCTTATCAGTAATGCTTTATATTGGATTGACAAGTATCATATTGACGGTTTTCGTATTGACGCAGTTGCTTCGATGCTCTACCTTGATTATTCCCGAAAAGAAGGGGAATGGCTCCCCAACCAATACGGCGGACGCGAAAACCTCGATGCGATTGAATTTATAAAATATCTCAACAGTATTGTTCATCAGTACTACCCCGGCGTGTTGACTATCGCGGAGGAATCCACCGCGTGGCCCGGCGTTACAAACTCCCTTGAGCATGGCGGATTGGGTTTTGATTTAAAATGGAATATGGGTTGGATGCATGACATGTTGGAATATTTCTCCAAAGACCCGATTCATCGGTCGCACCACCATCGTAATCTAACGTTTGTCCTGTTGTATGCCTTTACCGAGCGATTTCTTCTTCCGCTTTCTCACGATGAAGTGGTGCACGGCAAGCGCTCACTGCTCGATAAAATGCCCGGCGATGTATGGCAGAAGTTTGCCAATCTTCGCGCCCTGCATGGGTTGCAGTATGGATTTCCCGGTAAGAAATTACTCTTTATGGGCGATGAAATAGGACAGTGGACAGAATGGAGCCACGACCAATCGCTTGATTGGCATTTGCTGAACGACGGAATGCACTCAGGGCTACTGCGCTGGATTGATGATTTGAATAAATTTTATAAACATGAGCCTGCGCTTTACGAAATAGATTTTCATTACACCGGTTTCGATTGGATTGATTTCCACGATAGCGTAAGCAGTATTATTTCGTTCGAGCGCAAAAGCGTCAATGCCGCGGAACGCATTATCGTCGTATGCAATTTTACGCCCGTTCCCCGCCTTGATTATAGAATTGGTGTTGCCGAACAGGGGGCGTATGCCGAGCTGCTCAACAGCGATTCTTCTTATTATGGCGGAAGCAATATGGGCAATGCGGGTACAATCGAATCAGAAGAAATACCACATCATAATAGGCAATATTCAATTAGACTTACGCTTCCTCCGTTGGCGATTCTGTTTCTTAAATTAAAAAGTTGATTTTTTCGTTAGTTAGCGTTATTCTACGCGCTGGCAACAAACTGTGCATCGTGACTGAGCTTTTCTCAATTTTCTAACTCATCTACATTCTCACAATTCCTACTATCAACTGAAAGGTCAAAGGCGTTATGAGATACACACTCCTTCTTCTCATTGCAGCGTTTATGTTATACGGTTGCGCTTCGACGAAACCGGATAATGGTCCCCAAAAAACAGATACAACTGGTGTCAGGCCCTCTGCGCCTCCAAGTGGCGGTATGAAGCCTTATAGCCAGGTTATCACCAAAGAAGCGAAGACTTCAAAAGGATTATTTACTATTCATCGCATCAAAGATAAACTTTTCTTCGAGATACCGACGAAAGAATTCAACAAAGAATTTTTGCTCGTGAGCAACCAAGCGAAGATTCAAACGGGGTTGGGATATGGTGGCGATGCCGTCAATCGTCAAGTTGTCAAATGGGAACGAGTGGGCGACCGCATCTTGCTGAGGAGCGTTCTCTACGCCGCTGTCGCTGCGGATAGCTTGCCGGTTTCCTATTCGGTTAAGAAAGCGAACCTTCCGCCCATTATCGCGGCGTTCGATATTCAGGCGCTCAATAAGGATAGCTCTGCGATGGTAGTTGACGTTACGGATTTATACACGACAGATGTTCCCGAAATGGGGTTAGCAAAGTTTATTCGGGATATGAACCGAGTGAGGCGGCTCGATTCCAAACGCTCGTTTATTGATTATTGCAAAACGTTCCCTGACAATGTTGAAACAGAAGCTACGCTTACCTATGACGCCGCTCAAGTTCCTCAAGCAAATAATTTAAGCTCTATTTCGATTACTATGCATCATTCTATGGTGCGGTTGCCAGAAAAACCGATGATGCCGCGGTTGGAAGACGACCGTGTAGGCTTTTTCAGTTATGACCGTTATGACTATGGGTATGATTCGCAGCGCGCTGAAAAGCGATCATATATTGCGCGTTGGAGGCTTGAACCGAAAGACCCGGCCGCCATCCAGCACGGGGGATTAAGCGAACCGGTTAAGCCTATTACATATTACATTGATCGCGGCGTTCCCGATAAATGGCGTCCCTGGTTGAAGAAAGGTGTGGAAGATTGGCAGGCGGCTTTCGAAAAAGCAGGTTTTAAAAATGCAATCATCGCGAAAGATGCGCCGAGCGAAAAAGAAGATCCCGATTGGAGCGCTGAGGACGCACGTTATGCAACGATTCGCTGGTTGCCGTCTGAAATTGAAAACGCCTATGGTCCTCACATCGCGGATCCACGCACGGGCGAAATTCTCGACTCAGATATCGGATTCTTCCACAACGTGATGAATCTTGCCAGAGATTGGTACTTTGTGCAAGTGGGAAATGTTGACCCTCGCGCAAAGAAATTACCGCTGCCTGATGATTTAATGGGCGAGCTTCTTCGCTATATTGCCGCCCACGAAATAGGCCACACACTTGGTTTCCCCCACAACTGGAAATCTTCTTCATCCTATCCCATTGATAGCTTACGAAGTGCTTCGTTCACTGCGCGCAATGGCGATGAAGCTTCCATTATGGATTACGGACGATTCAATTATGTTGCACAGCCGGGTGATAATGCTCACCTTATTCCCATCGTTGGACCGTACGATAAATTCGCGGTCGAATGGGGCTATAAACCAATCATCGGTGTTAAAACTCCCGACGACGAAAAAGCAGAGCTTAATAAAATTGCCGCCCGTCAAGAAAAAGAGCCGTATCTGCGCTTTGGCGTATCCGATATTAATGACCCTACAGTCCAAACGGAAGACTTGGGCGCGGATGCAATTGCTGCGACAAAGATGGGCTTGAAAAATATCAACGCGATTTCCAATATGCTGATTAGTGCAACGACAAAAGTAGGAGAAGACTACAGCGACTTACGGGAAATATATGGTCAATTACTCGCTCAGCGCAATCGCGAGCTTGGACATGTTGCAAACTACATCGGTGGTGTTGTTAAGACAACGCGGGTTGCCGGGCAAGAAGGAGTCGTGCACACGCCGGTTGCACGTGAGAAACAAAAAGAATCAATGGATTTTGTGATTAAGGAGGCGTTTAGAACACCGACTGAGCTTATCAAACCTGAAATTCTTGCTCTTATCGAGCCTACGGGTGCGGCAGACAGAATATTGCAGGGTCATAGGCAAATTCTCAGTATTCTTCTGAACAACGACCGCATGGGAAGATTGATTAACACGGCTGCGATTGCTAAGTCCAACCGTCCATATACTCTGAACGAAATGTTAACGGATCTAAGGCAGGGAGTATGGAGCGAGTTAACCAGCAGTAGTGTGAAAACAGACTTGTATCGGCGAAATTTACAAAGAGCCTACGTTGAATTGATGGGAACGAAGCTCAATCCACTGCCGTTTGTACCGCCGCCAAATTTGCCGCCCGGATTCATATTTCCGCCTCCAACACCATTGCCCGGAGAAGCACGTGCGCTCATCCGAACGGAGTTGTTGGATTTGGATAAAACTATTGCAGGTGCACTTTCCCGTGCCGGCGATAGGGAAACGAAAGCACACTTACAAGATAGCAGAGATCAGATTTCTAAAATCTTGTATCCGGATAAGAAGTAAATTTAGGTGATGCTTTACGAGAACAAGGGAGGCTCATTGAGTCGCCCTTGGTGTTTTTGATAGGATATTCTCCTGCGAAAGCATTTATTTTTTTACTAGCGGTCACGGACCATTCCGTGACCGTTTTGCAGAGATTGTTTACGCTGTCACGGTGTGGACCGTGACAGCCAAACGAAATAAGATATTGGTAAATGGTTTATTTTGTTGCGAACGTAATTATCTTTTTCAAATAGGTTTTTTCCTCAACGGCGCCATCAAAGCGAAAAACAGCAGTTAATTTTTCACCTTTTCTCGATTTAATTTCCGCATTGTGGACACTCTTTATAACTGAATCAGGGTCAATCACATCCAGCGTATATTCAAATCCTGTACGGCCTTCTACGGTAAGCAAATACTTTCCTTGCTCCCACTTTTCATCAATTACACGGAGACCTGTAGATTCCTGATGCGGTTCGGGATGAGGCACCGGAGGGACTATCCCAATTCCTTTTGAGTGATGCACCCTCATGGTCGTTTTGCCTGATAGTTTAATTGGAAGGATGGGTGCATCTTCGTACTTCGTTATAATTTTTCTCTGTTGGATTTTCTTTGTCCCAATTTGAACGGAGGAAATTTCCGTTCCCAAAGAAAACAACTGCTGAAATATCACTTGCATTGTTTTTGAACTGGAAGTGTGGAACTCATAACTTGTAACGTTTTCTTCCCGCGTCATACGAAAATTACATTGTTGTTTTCCTAACCGGATATTTTTGACTTCGACTGTTTTCCAATCGGGAGGAAAATATGGGCGCAATGTTAATTGATTTTTCAAAGCATCGAATTCCAATCCGAGCATGCCCTCAAGAATCGGCTGCAAGACCATTGTCTCCGACCAAGCCTGGTGGGGACAGACTCCTGCCGGCTGAAACTGTTCGCCGTGCAACACCTCCTCAACATATCCCGCCGCAAAATGCTGATAGACTAAAAGATTATTCATAAGATGAACATATCCCTGTAACGGACGATACAACGTGAATTCCGCCAAGGCTGTCCATCCAGTAAACAGGGGCCAAACGCTTCCGTAGTGATACCCTTTAGGATTATACATTGCGTTATCGCTGCCAACGATGCGAGTGCCCCAATCAGCGGAAAATCTGTGCGATGCGTATTCGGCTAAACAATTTTTTGAGTTTTCTTTTTCAGTGGCTCCGAGATACATGCCCACCGCCGGTAACACAGTTTTTTCTGTATTGTAGGATCCGTCTTTACGTTTACCAAAATTGTAAAAATTGGTCGTTGCGTTCCAAAATTCTTTTTTTACAATTTCACGAACAGTCTCGGATTCTCGCCGCCATTTTCTTGCCAGAGGATTTTTCATTAATGCTTGCGCGACATACGAGGCTTCTTTCAACGCGGCACACCAGCACGAAGCAAGATAATGTTCCGTGTGAACAGGGAAGAGCTTTCCGCCTTCGACCCAACCGTGGCCAACGTTAGTGTTTTCGATAAGATGATCACCGTCTGTATCAGTCGAGAAGCAGAAATCAATGGCTCTGGATAGATGTTCAAATTCTTTTCGAACAAATGCGGTATCGCCGCTTGCCCGCAGATAATGCCCCATCAGAATAATATAAAGGGGAGTGGAATCAGCCGCGTCAAAGTGAGCGTAGGCGCTGGTCGTCAGTTCGTGCAAAATCTTTCCGTTGACGTCTTGGTGTTTTCCGAGAAACTCCAACGTGTCTTTTACTTTATCAAAATCTCCGTAATCGAGAACGGCGAAGCTTGTCCAAACGCTATCGCGGCCAAAGTACCAGGCGTAGCCGGGCCTGCCGCTTATTTTCTGTCCGCCATCCCAGCCCGAGGTGCTCAGCCCGTAGCCCGCTAAAAACGATGCACCGAGTCCCGGAGTCTCGACAAAAAATCTATCGGTTGCTGCAACAGCCCAATTGTATCCTTCATTAAACTCTTCGTTGGGAGTATTGAATTGCACCAGTTGCTTTTGGAATGATTTAAAGTAGCGGGCTTGTCGCTCTAACGCTCGAGAAGGATTTGACACTATTTTTTCATAAGCACGAACTGCTTCTGCCTCGCCACGGTTCGATCCCGCGAAAGCGAGAGTGCAGTAAGGATTCCGTTCATTCAATTGAAGTCGAAGCCCAACAGCAACTTGGATCGTTTCCGTCGGCTCGCCGGAGAATTTATTTTCTTTTTCTACGATAGAAGAATATTGTCCGGCAACAATTTCTGAAGGAGGCATCGAACAACCAATAAGAGAGACAAGCTCGCTGTTCTGATTTGCCACGACAAACCCTTGCAAACCACCATCCCAAGCGTACCGTAAGGAACCTGAGGCTTGTTCATTAAGAGGCCACATCAATCGTAGATCAACCTGCGCTGTGCAGAGAATTTCTACTGGTTCTTTTGAATCAATTCTGTAATGAATTGCTCCGCAAGAGAGTTGGTAATCTCCAAATATGACTTCTTCTATGACTGCTTCTCCCACATGATAAATGCGCGTGATGGATTCAGGCTCGATAATAACCTGTGGATTGAGCGAAGCGCTGGACTGAGCATCTGACGCTCCAATTTTGAAACTGGTTTTAAAATCTTTCAGAATTCTTAACGGATGGCACCAAATTTCCTGGATGCCGCCGCGCTCTTTTCCCATAAGAAGAATTCTTCGTCCGCCGACATCATAAAATTGCTCAGGCTCAGCAGGAGAGGTAAACTCCCGCTTGATGAGTAAGCCGTTCGGTTTGATCTGCCAATAATCAGACTCTATTTTGATTGGCTTATTATTGCGCTTGATTGACCGAACAGACTGAGGCTCAAATGTCCAATATGTTTTTCTAAGTTTTTGGCTTGGTTTAGTCGCGAGATAGGTAATGCAATTAACAGCAAATTTTTCGAGCTGTTTTCTAAACCGCGTCTGTTGCTCTTTGAAGAAAAAGTATGTTCCGATTGTAAGCGTTTTGCCTTTGCCAATTTGGTATTCGGAAATAATTCTCCATTGCTCGTTTAACTTGATATAAAGATGTTCAACACCAACAACAGAACCGTTGGCTGGAGTTGTTTTATCATACAGTGCGGCAGAATAATCTACTCCGCTCGATGGATTCCAGGTATACACTCCCCCTGCAAGGCCATCAAAAATTGGGTGTCCTTGAAAACTTGCAAACCCACGAATATCCGGATAATCTTCTGCCCAAGATTTTTGCTCCCAGGCACCTTTGGCTATAAAGTTTGGCCGCGAATTTTCGAAGCCCAAATCAACAATATAGGGGGCGGCAAGTAACGATAACAGGAGAGAGCCGCCTTGTTCCGCGTACTGTTTGATTGTGTGAAGGATTTCCGGCTCAAGAACTAACGGAGGTATCGTGATCGAAGAATCGAAATGCCACCATACTACATCATATCCCTTAAGAACTGAAGGCTTCCGGCTGATAGCAGCAAATGGAATTTTTGTTGCTTTGAATTTCTTTAAAGAGGAAAGAAAATTCCATCCAGCCCTTTCTTCTTCTGACAATGCTTGTGGATTGTAAATTAAATAACCGATCGTTTTCATTTCACAGTTGAGCTATAATTGACATTAATTTATCCATGGTTATGGGCTTTTGTAGAAACGCCTCAACGCCGGTTGCGAGCACATCCGCAGGAGAATAAAGCGCAGCATAGCCGGTAATCATGACGATAGGGAATTGAGGATGTTGTTCCTTGATAGCTTTTGTCAATTCTATGCCATTCATTGTTGGCAGATCTACGTCTATAATAGCCATATCAGGTTTTTGTTTTTCCAACATTTCTAACACAATTTCGCTTGATGATGTTTCAAGGAGCTTGTATCCGCGCTCGCCAAGGGCATCTATTAACAATTGTCGAAACACTTCGTCATCATCTACGATAAGGATGGTTGAGCCCTTTTTCATAGGGTTATTTTTTCTTTTGAAGATCTTGTATTTGATTTTGAATTACTTTTTGTAGCAGTCTTTTTGTCGTGTCGTTTGAAGTCAGCGTAAGATACTTTTGATAATTTTTCAGTGCCATCGAGGCGTCATGAAGTTGTTCAAAGGCAAAACCGAGGAAGAACTGTGATTGAACATTCGAAGGGTCGAATTCAACCGATCGTTGATAAGCAGAGACGGCTTCCTTGTATTGTTTCCTGTTATAATACATACTTCCGAGTTGGTAGTAGATGTATCCTATGTCTTCCGGATGGGATACAGCAACAGCTTTTTGAAACGTCCGTGCCGCTAATTTTACGGAATCCATTTGCTGATAGACTAATGCGAGGTTTGTCAAATACAGAGGGTTTTGGTTATCAATCACAATTGCTTTTTCGTACGCTACAACGGATGAATCATGTTTATTTTCATGAAAATATGCATGGCCGAGATTGGCGGCGTATGTAGCAGTTAAACTATCTATTTCTGTCGCTTTTTTAAAAAAAGAGATGGCGTTGGGGTAATCGTTTACTTGACGGTAGCAAAGCCCGATTCTATTCGCATAATCAGCGTTGTTGGGTCGTTGTGAAAACGCATTTTGGTATAATTCCAGCGCCTTTGCATAATCTTTTATTGCGTAATAGAGGGATCCTAAGACTGCAATTGCCGGAACGAAATTAGGATTGAGCTCGCTCGAAATTCTTAAGCACACGCGCGCGGAATCTTGCTTACCCAGAGCGACCATTGCATTGCCAAGGTAATAATAGCTCAAAAAGTCTCTCGGATTTATTTCAACGATACGTCGAAACTTATCTGCCGCCTCTTCATGCATCCGTTGGTCATTGTAGACCAGCCCAAGCTGGAACAACACTGGCGTATACGTTGAATCAAATGCAAAGGCGGTTTCGTAGTGTTGGCGTCCTTCAACAAGAGCTCCTGATTGAATAAGAAAACGGGCATACATAGAACGATACGGTACATTTGTAGAATCTCGCTCAACGACGGCTTGGAAAAATTTTTTCGCATTTTGAAAATCATTTAACGAGGCATAACTCATCCCTACAAAAAACATTGTTTTGGGTGATGAGGAATCAGGCCGAGCGCTGAGCAGCGTTGAGACTGCTTCTGCATAGCGTCCCTCGGAATATTGTTGGATGCCGGCTTGGAAAAGACTGTCCTTCCTTGCCTGCTGATCTTGTTGACGAGCTTTGCTGAATGAAAACACTGTGTTTTGCAATAAGAGACAAATCAACATCAGTGAAAATATCTTAACCGGTTTCATCGGAAATCTCCCTCGTTAATAATTTTTGAAAGTTAGCTAGTAGCTTTGTTACCCTTCTTTCGCCAATAATAATATACCGGAACACCAAGTGCCAAGAACAAAACACCAGCGCTGGCTTCGGCGGGTTTTTCAACAAACGTATAAATCACAAATAAGGTGGAGAGGATCGTAAAAAAGAGAGGTGTGAAGGGATAGCCAAAAGTTTTATACGGACGTTCAGCGTTGGGAAGTTTTTTTCTGAATATAAACACACTTGCAGCAGCTAAAGCGAAAAATATCCAGTCCGTGAACACTACGTACGAGATGAGGCTTTCAAATGTTCCCCAGAAAAGAATAAGCACAATAGCCCACATTGTTTGGAAAATAATTGAGAACATCGGCGTTCTGTATTTTGGATGGATTTCTGCGACACGCTTGAAGAACACGCCATCGTTTGCCATTGCGTAATAGATGCGGGGCGCGGTAAGCGTATAAATTCCCGTTGTGCCAAATGTTGAAATAAAAATTGTCAGAGCTATGAGGCTGCCTCCCAGCGGGCCCAGCACGATGCTTAATGCGTCCGAAGCAATGCGAGGAGAAGCTGCCATCTGAGCAGGCGAGAGAAGAAACATGTAGGCGACGTTTGCCGAGACATAAATAAATGTTACCGTAAGAGCTCCTAAGATAAGTGAAAGCGGAACCGTTCGC
This sequence comes from Ignavibacteriales bacterium, assembly GCA_016194505.1. Lineage (GTDB taxonomy): Bacteria > Bacteroidota > Ignavibacteria > UBA10030 > UBA10030 > JACQBK01. Next base: position 22,835 of record JACQBK010000084.1, read on the forward strand.
TTAGGGTCCTTTGCCTCTGCGGCGGTAAATGTTGAGTGCTGCCATCCGCCGTAAGACCACATGACACTGACGAAGGCAAGTGTGAGCGCGCTTGTTAAGCCGTTTGAAAGATTTCCTAATGGCGCCGCAAAATTTGTTGTATGGCTTGATCCCCACCCAAGTCCGGCGACGAGTAGCACGCCAATGCCGGCAAGTTTGAGAATCGTAAATAAATCGGAAAAAATTCCCCCTGCTTTTACACCCAAGACGTTAATAATAGTTACGAGAATCATGCCACCGATTGCCACCATCATTTGTCCGGTAGGAGATAGCGGGACGAAATATCCAAAATATGTCGAGAAAGCAACTGCCAGTGCTGCGAGAGCACCCGTATTTGCTACAAGAAAAATAGCCCAGCCGTATAAAAACCCAACAAGTCCGCCGTACGCTTCTGTGAGAAAAACATATACGCCGCCCGCACGGGGCATCATGGCGCCCAATTCGGCAAAGGTAAGCGCTCCGGACATTGCCATGAGTCCACCAACGACCCAAACGCCGATAATCCACATTGGAGAGGGAAGCGCATTTGCTATAAGCGCGGGGGTGAGAAAAATGCCCGAGCCTATTGCTGAGCCGATGGAAATCATCGTCATATCAAAAAGGGAGAGATCGCGTTTAAGTTCGGTCATAGTGTTAAATTTCCGCTAAAGGCGGATCAGCCTCCGGCTGAAAAAATGAAAAATTTAAAAGGAAAAAACAAAGATATTAAATTTGCACCGCAATCGCCTTACCGATGACGCTTTCTGCGTGATGTTTTCCATCTACCCAGACTTTGAATGTTTTACCTTTGAGTTCTACTTTGAATTTTCTTCCTCGTATCAAAACATTTTCAATACGCAGGTGTTTTAATCCGAAAGGGAACGGATCAATCGTGACGGAAAATTCCTCAGGACGAATCCCGCAAACGTATTTTATGATTAAATCGTTGACCCACGAGTGTTGGTAATCGTCTATACCGCGGTACACGCTCGGTTTTCCGTTTAAAGGATTGTAATGCTCGAAGCAATTCGGACGTGTTGAATCGCCATCGAAAAACATCATCTTGATAAACTTTTCTATGAACTCCACACTTTTCTTCTTTAGCAGCTGATCGTTAAATCGAATGGCGGATTGCGCTAACGCCTCGGCAACATGGCTGTTTGTCATGGGCCAAACACGACCATTCCATGGGCAGTTCATTCGTTTACCCTTCCACTCCGGCAACGCGCTAAAAAACTCATCGTCGGTGCTTGAAGAGGGAACGGGGTAGGAAGTCCAAAATTCCTTCGGATTAAGCAAATGTTTCTTTAAGCCCGCAATGTGGCTATCATCAACAATGTCGGTAAAATAAGGATAAAAACATGTTGCGGCTTTTATCTTTGTCCGCTTCCCGGTAGCTGGATCCACATCAAAAAACATTTCTTCTTGTGCATCCCACATTTTATCGCGGACTGCATTTTTAATCTTATCAGCTTCTAATTTCCAAAGATCGGAATCTTCCTGCTTGCCGAGTTTTTCCGCAATCATCGCCAACGCGCGCTTTAACTCATAAATATAAATCGTAACATCAACTCCTTTGAGGCGAAATACTTCTCCCCAATGTTTCTGGTCCGCTTTGGCGTTGACTGCCATATAGCGGCTCATAAATTCTTGTCCCGTTTCAAAATGATTATCAATATCGTACAGCCCGCTGACTTCCTCATCGCGCTCGCGGTCAAAGTAGCTTGCATATTTTTTTAATCCGTCATAAACGTTTTCGAAATATTCGAATGAAGGGTGTATCGCGTGTAGTTGCACCACGGCATTTCCCCAATTGGCGTGGTAGAACATTTCCTGCCGGTAATGATTCGCATCAATATATCCACGAAAGCCGCCGTCCTCTCGTTGGTTATCCAGGAAGGTCAGAAGGCTTCCCTGTGCCAGCTCCGGTTCTTGCATCCAACGATTTTCCAGCATGTGACATTGAGCGCTATATGAAATCGGCGCGCGGAAATATTGAATGCCCTCGCAAACGCAAGGGCGCTTGTAATTACCCTCGTTTCCATAAATGGTATTTAAGCGCAGTCCGTACCAACGATACCAATAGTAGCGCGTGAGAAATTCATCCGAGCATTCAAAATAGGGGACACTTTGAAAGTGATCGTTCCAACTGATCCTACTTAATTCAACAGGATTCTTAGACTTGACGATTGGCGCAATATGTTGCAGAGCCTCATTCAGCATAGAAGCCGCAGAGAATGCAATCGTAATATTTTCGCTTTTATTGGGCTTTATGCTGAGCGATTGGTGTAACCCTAAATAGATAATCCCTTCATTGGTTGTTCCGGATAATTTCTTTTCATCGGGGAGCTTCTTATTCTGGAAAGATTCAAAAAACGGCGAAAGCTTCCAGTGCGGCTGTACAGCCGTCTGCTCACTTACATTGACGCTGTATGATTGAGCCTTCTTGCTCAGTGCAAACGCGCACGCAAACTGAAGATGGGGCATAACGGATGGGCGTAGATATTTATTAAAGGAAATTACCCCATTCGTATAAGAAATCCCATCAATCCACGCTGATTCTTTAGAAGGGTAATGTTCTTGTGTTGACCAGGCTATAAGATGAAGACGCAGGCTATGCTTTAATGTGTTCTTTATTTCGACGACGCAACTTGCTACGTCATTTGGCAAAATGGACTTTGTCTCAATGATTTTAATTTTACTCTTGCCAATGTTCGCTTCGTAAATCTGTGTAAGGGCAGATGGATTCCATTGGCGCGAAAGGAACTTTAGTGGAATCTCGTTTCCTGCGTCATCAAGAATTGTCCAGGTAAAGAGAGGCTTGAGTTCATAATTATAGTAATGAGCCTCGTCCCAAAAACCGGGATAATCAAGATACACAGGGAACGAAGGAGCCCAAAGAAGTTTATTGCCGCCACCCAAATACCATTTGTCGGTTCGAGTGAGGAAATTTAATACATTAATTTTTTTCATAGCTCTTGCCTTATTACAAAACATCAAAAAAATCGAAATTCAAAAATTATTTAGTACGTATAGAAATACTATGCCTCACAAATTCGCCTTGCGGGCCATTGGGAAATAAAATATCCAGCGTATTTCCTTGGAGTCGCGCCCCCGTCACTGATTGTATCAATTCCGAATTTTGCAATTTCAAATTATAAATTTCGTTCGCCAATCCTTCAACGACGATTTTTAGTTCATTCTCTTTCCGTGTTGTTGAAATGATTTTTAATCCCTTATTCGTATCGCCGGTTTTTGTATCGCTTGAAGGCGGCAGTAACTCGACCGTCGGTTCAAATGTTATCTCAATATGAGCGGCGTTTTTAATTGGTACTTCAACGATTGGTTGAATCGTCTGGGAAGATACTTGTTCTTTCCATCGAACGGCTTGCCCATTGGCTTGAACCGCCAGGATTTTGTGTCCAATCCCCAACGCAGGGGCAAATGTCAAAGAATAGGGAAGACCGTTTTTCGTTTTCACATCCAATGTAATTTTGGTTTTTTCTCGTTTGAAGTCAAAAGAAAAATATTCCTGTCCAACATGATACTCTGTGATCAAGAATTTGTCCCAATCTGCCGGAACATGCGGAGCGAACGAAACGCTTTTAGCGATTGCATCACCTTCGAGGCCGAGCATCCCTCGAACGAAAGGCATCACAACTCCCGCCGTGCAAAATCCCTGATGCGCCACCGCTTCTTGCGGCCATATATTTTGCTCACCGGAAAAAACCTCGGTCACTTGACCCAGCGAATTATCAAATGTGTGTCTCACGGATGCCATCAGTGAATTATATCCTTGCAATGCAAAATGGTGCTTGTATTGCGCTGTCGCTACCCAGCTTGTAAGGAAGGGCCACACTGCTCCGTAATTATAGTTAAGCGCCTCAAAGTATTGGCTCTTGATGGAAATACTCCGCGTTCCCCAATCGGTTGAAAGCTCGGCGGAGTTTATTTTCTCCAGCGATTTTGCGCTTTTGTCGGGTTCACCAAGCTCCCACATTAGCCCGACGGAACTCCATGGGGAAGCTATATCAACGCGTTCATCGTTTGCAGTAAAAGCATAAGCATACTGTTTATTGTTCTCGTCCCAGAATTTTTCTTTGAATGTTTTCGAAGCTTTCGTATAATACTCTTGGGCTTTTTTGGCGAATGACTGTTCCCCGACCGCCTGCGCTAAGAATGGCATTGCATACGCCGCACGCACCCACACTGCTCCGGTATAAATATCCGATTGAATATCAGTTAACGGTCCATACTCCATCGCTCCAAGTCCGGCTTTGGCATTATCCATCAGTCCATCATTATTTTCATCTGTGGAAAGAGACCAATCGTACGCGCGCTTGATAGAATTCCAACTCTTCTTGATAAAATCCACATCGCCCGTCATCTTGTAATAATCGTAGATCGAGCAAATGTAAAATGGCGAGGTATCACCGTGGATGTATCCATACGGATAATCTTTCCACCAATTCACATAGCCTCCGGCTTGCGTAAGCTCGTGAGCCATCTTTCCATCGGCGCGTTGCCATTGTTGTGTGAAGGCGAGTGCATCGCGTACCGTTTCATAGGCTCCGTAGCCGTTCAGACTAAAAGAATTGATGAACGCGTCACCGCCGAAGAACCATCCAAAGCCGGGTCGCCCGCCGGTCCCGGAAGGACCTAAGCCTGCCACCATTCCATAGCCAAGATCAGGATTGTTCACCATAAGATTATCGTATGCGACTTTTGCCCATTCAAGCGCAAGATTGAGTTCCTTATTTGGGGTTTGAACTTGCATTGTGTTGGAGCGTAGCGAGCGATAATAAGAAAAATTTTGATGATAGTATTGTTCAGGATTTCCCGCCAGTCGTTTGTAGATTGCTTTGATGCTATCACGAGATCCTTTTCCGCCAGCCATGATGATTGGTATATATTTTCCTTTCAGTGAGTCGGGATGATGCACAAGTATTTTAAATTGATTCGGGACATCGGAAAGCATGTGGGCAGGAGTGTACGAAATTCCCGCTGCGGCAGGGCTTCCAATGAATGCTGAATTTTTCCTAGTCGGTTCGGAGATTTGATACGCTTTGATGTCATCAAGCCAGCGCGCCGACTGACCACCGATGCCTGCGGGCCACATCGGCTGTAGAACGGGGAGGAAACTGCATACAATCGTCAACGGCTCAGTTGAGCTTACGTCAAGGAAAATGATTGCTCCGGGTTCCTCAATTGGAGTTACGTAAATCGCTTTGACGGTAAAAGACTGATATGTGTACGTGAGAGTGGTTGCCTCCGGCGTTACGGAAATGTACCGGACAATATCTTTTGCTTTGATCGGCTCAGTCGAACTGCCGATGAAAAACGAAAACTCAAAATTTCGGAAAAGCTTTAAAGGATAAGCCCAAGCTTCGAACGAGCCGCTTTCGTATCCGAGAACGGCGAATTTCCTTCCCACCTTATCAAAATACGTAGAAGGCTGCGCGAGACGATGAAGCTCGAGGTCATTAGGTCCTAACTTAAACGCAGGAACGGTTTGAGGCTGTGCAATAAAAGTGGTCGCAAATAAGAAAAATAAAGCGATAATAAAGCTTTTCATGAAATCCTCTAAGAAGTGAAAAATTAAAAAGAAAAGTAAAAGGAAGCTTTTTATTTTTGCGTTTTAAATTTTACTATTTGATTTAGCCTTTTATCCCTGTCATAGTAATGCCTTTGACAAAATATTTTTGCGCAAACGAAAACACAATTACGATTGGCACCATGACGACAACAGCCGCCGCCATTTGATGGGACCAATCAGTATTATAAAGATTGCTGAAATTCGCAATGCCTACCTCAACAGTTCGCATATCCGTCCTGTTAGTGACAATGAGGGGCCAAAGGAAATCCTTCCAGCTTCCCATAAAAGCGAAAATTGCAAGCGTTGCAAGCGCCGGTTTTGAGAGGGGAAGAATTACTTTCCGGAAAATTGTGAACTCCGAAGCTCCGTCAACGCGAGCGGCGTCTTCTAACTCTTTTGGAATGGTAAGGAAGAATTGCCGTAGAAGGAAGATTCCCCACACGCTGGAAAGCGTTGGGGTGAACAAAGCCCAATAGGTATTGATCCATCCGAACGTGGTAATGACAAGAAATGTGGGGATAATGGTGACAATCGCCGGTATCATCATTGTGCCGAGATAGAGAGCGAAGATTTTATCTCTCCACGCGAATCGAAGCCGCGCAAAGGCATACGCCGCCATGGAACAAAACATAAGCTGACCGAGAACCGATACAGCGGCTACAATCATTGTGTTGAGGAAAAATCTTCCGAAGGGTTGCAGGGACATTGCCTCCGCGAAATTTTCCCACTTCCAATTTGTGGGAAGTAACTTCGGAGGAAATTGATAGACCTCGTTTTCTGTCATCAATGCCGTGCTTACCATCCACAAGAAAGGGATAAGCATGGAAAATGCAAGAAGCAATACTATAGTGTAAACTGTAGCTGTTGTTATCTTTTTTAATTTTGATTTTTCCATTTTTACCTTAAATCAGTCCCCAAAACTGATCCCTAAATCCCGTGCGCTTAAAATCGTGTCACAATCCAACGGCACGGATTTCATACGATGCGTTGCCTGTTCAAGCGGCACATAGCGAACAGTGGGAGGATCAAGCGCTACCATAATTCCCGATTTGCCTTCATCTAAAGCTCGTACTGCCGCCGCTCCAAACCGAAGTGAGATAAGCCTATCGAACGTGGTCGGGCTACCGCCCCGTAAAAGATGTCCCAATACCACACAACGAGTTTCCTTGCCGGTTGCCGCTTGAATCTCTTTTGTTACAGTTTCACCGGCTCCGCCCAATCGCTCCGCGCGTCCCAATTCTTTTGAGACGACCGAGACAGCTCCGCCTTTCGGCTTTGCTCCTTCGGCAACAACGACAATGGAAAACTTTGAGCCTCGTTTTTCCCTATCGTTAATCTTTTGCGCGACTTTTTGGATGTCATAAGGGATTTCGGGGATCAAAATAACGTCCGCTGTTCCCGAAACGCCGCTGTTCAGAGCAATCCAGCCTGCGTAGCGCCCCATGACTTCGACCACCATCACACGTTGGTGCGCTTCGGCGGTTGAATGCAAGCGATCAATGCATGTGGTTGCAAAAGAAACTGCGGTATCAAAACCAAATGTAATGACCGTTTTGTCGAGGTCATTGTCAATCGTTTTAGGGACGCCGACAACGCGGAGTCTTTTTTTTGCAAACTCGTTTGCGATGGTGAGCGAACCATCGCCGCCGATTGCCACGAGCGCGTCAATTTTATTTTTCTTGAACGCGCGCATAAGCTCATCGGAACGATCTTTTTCGTACATCGTTCCGTCTTTGCGCTTTGTCGGATATTTAAGCGGATTACCTTTGTTTGTTGTGCCTAAAATGGTCCCACCAAGGTGGGTTATGCCGCTAACTTTATCCCTCGTCAGATCAATGAGTCCGCCATTAGGATACAGGTGCGGGAGAAATAATCCGTTGTAACCGTCCCGAATGCCTACACACTCCCATCCGCGGTTTAATGCCGAGACTACGACCGAACGAATGACAGCATTAAGCCCCGGCGCATCACCGCCGCCCGTGCTGATCGCAATTCGCTTGATTTTATTGTTAGCCATAATTAACTCCTGTTCTTAAAGGCCTTGTAGTTTTAATTATGTTCAAAAGCCTTACACAGAGACCACAGAGAAGTCACAGAGAAAAGAATTAAAGAATAAATCTTTTTAAGCCGTCTATAAGTTTTTTTAGCGCTGAAATTTATTAAAAGTCCGATTCTCTTTTCCACAAATTTCATACTTGTCAAAATTTGAGTTTCATGAACAAAGGTCAAAAGCAGGAATACTAAAAAAAATAAACAATGGAATGCCGGAGAGAAAAACCTTTTAATAAGAGAGAAGGGATCGAACAACGTTTTCATTCAATGCTGATGTGTGCTCGATTGGATAATGACATTTTTTGCGCGCGGGTCGAGACAGCATTCTTTGGTTGCTTCTACCGCGAGGCGAACTTCTTCTTGTGTATTATAGAAATGCGGTGAGTAACGGAGTTTTCCTTCACGCAAGGCAATTTGAATATTGCGCTGTTGCAAAGCTTCAAAGACGGCGCTTGGACTCACGTTATTCGGAAGCTGGATAGTTACAATGCCCGCACGCTCGGAAGCTTGAGCGGATGAAATCAATTGTACTCCATCGATTGTTTGTAACTCGTCCGTAAGAAATTGTGTTAATGCAAGAATGTGGTTTTGAATTGTTGGCATGCCATATTCCAACAATGTCGTAATTGCGGCGTGCATTCCCCAAATACCGGGAATATTCAAAGTGCCGCTTTCGTAGCGCCGAGCCGATGAAGCAAGCGGCTGATTGTAATCAAAGAAATTCCATGGATTGTACACACCAAGCCATCCAAGATATTTTTGATGAATACGAGCCTGCAACTCTTCGGTGAGATAAAGAAACCCTGTGCCATGCGGTCCCATTTGTCACTTTTGGCTTCCGGCAGAAAGAGCATCAATTTTCATTTTCTGAACATCAATATCTATTGCCCCAATGGCTTGAATACCATCTACGGCAAAAATTATTCCGCGGTGGCGACAGATTTCACCGATGGTCGCTAAATCTGCGCGGTAGCCGGTAAGAAATTGCACAGCGCTTAATGCAACAACGCGCGTTTGCGGTTTAAGCGCTTCATAAATCATTTCGGACGTCATTGCTCCGGTGGGACATTTGATCGTTTCGATTTCAACGCCAAGTCGGCGCAAATGAAGGTAAGGATAAACATTTGCGGGAAACTCAAGATCGTTAAGCAAAACTCTGTCGCCACTTTCCCAATCAAGCCCCGATGCCACAATGTTCAGCGCATCGGAAGTATTGCCGGTGAAAGCGATGCGCTCGGGAGATTCTGCATGAATAAGCTGATGGAGAGCATTTCGAGTTTCGGCAACTTGTTGCATATCAATTGTATAGGTATCAAGCTTGCCAAAGGAACGTTCTTCCAAATGCCGAGTCATAGCATCAACCACTCGCGTGGATAATGGGCTTGTGGCGGCGTGGTTGAAATAAACTACTCCCTTTGCCGTATACGGAAACAGTGACCGGATTTTTTGAAGAATATTATCAGGGATAGATTCTAATTTTTCGTGGAGTGGTTGCATCGTATCTCAGCGTTAACTCTAATGCTGGTTGGTTATTTGTTGACTGGAACGAGGGTACGATGTGATAGTACGGAAAGAGGCGAGGAAAATCAAGTAATACGAGACGAAAGCCTTTGTTTTTACCTATAAACTATCTCAAAAATGGTAGTTAAGCTTGGGTCACCATGAGCGCCTGCCTGTCGTCAGGCAGGTAGACCAGACGGTGGGCGAGTCAGCGACTCGCCCTTACAAAAACCTTTACATCTTTGCGTCTTAGTGCGTGCCAATATTGCTGAGTTCTTAAGTCATTACTTCGTAATCGAGTTTACTAATCCGTCAAATTCTTTTTCTGCATCTGCGACTGTTTTCGCAGGTCCGGTTAGTTTAAAGAACACCGGTCCTTCGGGTGTCTCAATAATTGCTCCTAAGAGCCTGTAATTTTCTTTCTTTCCTGTTGATTCCATCATTGGACCGCTTGGCGAAAGATATGCGCCTGAAATTTGCACAAGCGTGACCTTCATGGCGTTAATTTCTTTTGATGAGCGGTTATGTTTTCCACCGCTTTCAAACTGACCGATCCAGCGATTGATGTTATCGTCTACGTTGCCGCCTTGTCCGCTGCCGAAATAGAAAACAGCGCACTCGCCGTTTTCTTTATCTCCTGTTGCGGCGGAAATTGTATAGGTCGCTACGCGCATTGCTCGCTCGCCTTGTTGCACCCAACGTTCCGGTTTAGTCCACCGGATATTGGCGACGTTGTTCGCAGGTGCGCTGCTAATCGTTGGTTGCATTGGTTCGGGCATGGTTGTCTTTGGCTGTTCTGGTTCTTTTTTAGTACAGCCGGCAAGCGTGATAAACAGAAAAATAGCCATTGCCAAAAATGATAGGCGAGTGTGTGTCATAAGAAGTATTCCGTATATTTAGTTTTTGAATTTATTGAAGGCATCTAAGTATAAAGGAGAAGCATCAAAGAGTCAATATTTAAAATTGATTTTGGCTCGATTTGTGTTAACTTCATGAGAAAATTCACCTAATTCTCTTATGCTCAAGCGATTTTCGTTTTTCCTTAAAATATCCCTATGTACTGTTCTCGTTGCGTGCGGGGGAGGCTTTTATTTTCACTACCTGAACGGCGAATATTATTATGGGCAAGGCAGGTATGAAGAAGCAATTCACAGCTATTTGCTTGCTCTGAAGGAAAATGATAAAGATGCCAAAGTATACAATAATTTAGGTCTGTCATTTTATGCAATTGATGATTTTGAAGGCGCAGTGTACGCTTTAGAGAAGGCGATAGAAATCGATTCATCGTATGTTGATGCTTATCATAACTTAGCGCTAGTGTATCTCGATTTAGAAAAATCTGATTCTGCAATCTCGTTATGCCAACAAGCGCTTACGATTGATTCATTGATGTTAAAAAATTATTCCATGCTTAGCTATGCCTACATCGAGGGAAAACGGTACAGCTCGGCTCACGATATCTTAAAAAAAGGAATAGCTCTTGGTCTCAATCAGTATAACGAAAGTATTTTGGATAAAAGATTTTTCCAACGTAAAATTATTGCCGGAGATTTGGCTGAGCTATATTATTATCTCGGCATTGTTTATTCATCGAGTGAACGACCAAAAGAGGCGATTGTTGCGTTTGAATCTGCCGGTTCCTATGATGCTTCTTGGTCAACGCCTCTGATTTACAAGGGACTCGAGTACGAAAAATTGAATAAGTATGATCAAGCAGTACAGGCATATCTTGATGCTCTTGGCATTTCCCCGAAAGATCCCATTGCCTTAAATAATTTGGGTCATGCGTATGAAATGAACGGAAATTATCAAAAAGCGATCAAGGTGTACAAGCAAGCCATTGCCGCAGATCATAATTTTACTTTGCCAGTGAGAAATCTCGGTCAATTGTATTTTGAGCGGGGCGATAAGAGCGAAGCATTAAAATACTATCGCCGTGCAGCAGAACTTGGGGACGAAGTAGCCAAAGATTTTTTGCAAAAACTCGAAGAAAAGTGAAGCAATCAACCGATAGCTTTTTATCAAAATTATGCCAAAATTATGTGAAAGGTTAGTATCGTCTTGCAGAGGACAATATGGAAAATAGCCCTTCACCTGAACCGCCATCTAAAGTAAAATCCAGCCGTGTACACCTTGACAGATGGATTCTCATTCCCCTTATAGCGATCGCTGTTTTTATAGTCGTTGATAGAGTGCTCGAACAATATCATTCCGTGAGAAATCGTGGGCAGTCGGATAATCGAGCCTTCGCGGATTCGGTCAATAAACTTCTTGGCAGCGCGACGTTCACGACTGATGAATTAAAACTTGCCGAAAAATTCGAAACGGACACGCTTCCTACCGCATTGAAAACGGGACTCGTCAAACAATTCAAGCGCAATGACGAGATGACTTTTGTTTTGGTAGATGGAACAAAATGGGTCCGGCAAGAATATACGATGAAGGTTGATTTGATTTTCGAAATTGTCATCACAAATAAAGTTCGGGGATATGCTTCGGCGCTTCAGGTACGGGATTTTGAAACAGGGAAGCTGTACGCCAACATTCGCCCGCCTGCTACTGTTGAGATGTACGATTAAAGATTTTCCAGACAAGAAAATTTTTTACCACGGATTGGCACGGAGATTCACAAAGAAAAGTTTTTTTTGTAGGTCGAACTTCAGTTCGACTTTCTTTGCAAAATTAAAATTATCCGTACAATTCTATGAAATTCCGCCGGCTATAATTTTACAAGCACAGAGGAAGTTCATACGCTTGCAGAGGCTTCCGATGGGTTTACCTATCACCGTATTGCAGACTTTGCGGCGAAAAAATCCTGTTACGTTGTTTATGGATTTGCAGAAAAGGCGGGAAAAATCTTCAACTCAGCGGCGCTTGTTGGTCCATCAGGGTTGATAGGGGTGTATAGAAAAATTCACCTTTTTGACCGCGAACATTTATTCTTCACGCCGGGGGATTTGGGTTTCCCTGTTTTC
>JACQBK010000087.1 GCA_016194505.1 Ignavibacteriales bacterium
AAAATTCTGGCACACCATGGAAAGCAATGAGCTTGCCACCGATGAAGAATTGTGGGCACTGCGGTATACACTGCGGAGAGATCTGATCGAGTTCGCCCGTCACCGCCTGCGGGAGCAATATGTACGTCTCGGGGGAAACGGCATAAGCTCCGTTGACCGCATTCTCTCCCCGGATGCGCTGACGATATGCTTTGCCAGGCGGTTTGCGACGTACAAACGAGCGCCGCTTGTCTTCAGGGAGCTCGAAAAAATTATTCCTCTTCTCAACAACCCGGAACGGCCTGTCCAACTTGTCTTCGCCGGAAAAGCACACCCGCGAGATAACGAGGGGAAAAAATTCATCCAAAAAATAATGGAGATGACGCGGCACTCACAGCTCATGGGGAAAGTCGTCTTCATCGAAAATTACGATATGAACGTAGCACGACACATGGTTGCCGGCGCCGATGTGTGGCTCAATAATCCTCGCCGACCGTTAGAGGCGAGCGGAACGAGCGGCCAAAAAATTGCAATCCACGGCGGAATGAATTTGAGTATTATGGATGGATGGTGGCGCGAAGGATACAACGGTTCCAATGGCTGGTCAATCGGGGACGACACATCCGAAGAAGATATGGGGGCTCAGGATGAAAAAGACTTCCACAATCTCATGCGGGCTTTGACGGAACAAGTCATTCCTGAGTTTTATACGCGAAACGAGCAAGGCATTCCCTCCCAATGGATGCGGCGCATGCGAAACGCCATGCGCTCGCTTATCCCCGTATATAACACCGATAGGATGGTCGCCGAATACGCCAAAAAATATTATATCGGCAGATAAATGCCTAAAATTGGCTAATTTTCTTCCCTGAAATGCGCCAAACATCCTTTTTTTCAAAAAAGACCATGAAGCTTCCTTAATCTTGCGTTGTAATATTGACATTCCGACAACGAGTAAATATCTTGCACAACAGTGTTAAGCAGGAAACCTTTTGATTCTACAGACGTTTTTATTCCGGCCACAAATCAAGCGACACTAAAACCGGCAAGAATGAGGGGTGTGACCAATTTTTTTGAAGAAATTTCAGAGGTCACAGTTGTACGAACTCCTTCATCTCACACATCTTGTCATCTAGGGCTCGCACTTGAGTCATCATCAGATATAGAATGCCGCTAACCGAAGAAAACGGAACCCGCAAGCTTGCCGCGATCATGTTCACGGACATTAAGGGCTTCTCCAAAAAAATGGGGGAGAACGAAGTCGCCGCGATGCAAATTTTGCATACTCACGATACGATGATGAAAGCTGTGGTTGCAAAATACGGCGGCACCGTGATCAAATCTATCGGCGATTCGTTCATGGTTGATTTCTCGAGCGCGGTCAATGCCGTTAAGTGCGCCATTGATGCTCAGGAAAATTTTTGGAATCACAACAAAGAGAAATCCGAGTTTGAAAAGATTGAAATACGGGTCGGCGTTCATCTCGGCGATGTGATCACGGTCGGCAACGATATTTATGGCGATGGCGTGAACATCGCGGCGCGCATCGAAGCCATCACCGAGCCGACACGCATCTGCATCTCGCAGGACGTGTACAACCAGGTGAAAAAGAAGATGCAGATTCGTGTTTACAACATCGGCTCAATCGAATTGAAAAACATCGACGAGCCGGTCGAGGTATTTGAAATTTTATTGGATTCGATTCCGGAACTTTCCGAACCGTCGCAATCTGCACTACAATCCCCCACCCGGAAAAAAGCCGATGCCATCACAAAACAGGAAGAGGAAGAAGCACGGCAGGTTGAAGTTGCAAAGAAAAAAGCGGATGAGGAGCGGCAAAAGGAAGAAGAAAAACAACGCAAAGCTCAAGAAATTTTTCAGAAAGCGGAAGCGTACTTCCAAGCAGGCGCAATAGACAACGCCGAAGCAGAGCTAAAAGAAGTTTATAAAATAGTCTCGATGCACTACGGCGCTCAGATGCTCACTCTTCAAATCGAAGAGGAGCGGACAAAACACGAGGAGGAAGAGCGCAGGCACCGCATCAAAGAGGAGAAGAGGAGAAAAGAGGAAGAGCGAAAACAACACATTCAAGATTGTTTGCAACAAGCAATGCAGCATGTTGAGCACGATCAGTTTAACGAAGCCCTTGCGGCGGTCCAAAAAGTGTACACGATTGACCCCAACAATGCCGAGGCAAAAAAGCTCGAAGAACAGATCCGCCAAGCCGAACGGGCAAAAGCCGAGCTTGACCAACTGCAAGCCGCCGAGGCTGAACGCCAAGCGCAACAAGAAGCTTTACGGCAACGGCAAGCCACCGCTGAAGAGCTTGCCAAAACAAAAACTGCCGTTGAGGAAAAGCCTCGAATCCAGGCGCGACACATAAAATCAAGGCTTAAGCTGTACGCCGGTATCGGCGCAGCGGTTATCGTTCTTGCAGTCGGAGCATTTCTTGCTTCGTCATATCTTTCAAAACCTCCCTCCTTCGCTGTTTTCCCTCTTCAAAACGGCTCGCTGCGGGGAGCAGATAATTACATCGGAACGACATTTTCCTCCTTGCTTGCAAACGGTCTTGCACACGGCCAACAAACAACGGTCATTTCGACTTCGAGCACAGCCTCCGTTGATCCGAACACTGCCTCGGCATTTGATGTTCAGTACGTTCTCCAAGGCACGGTTCAGGTAAGCGGCAGCGGTGTTACAGCCAATGTAAAACTCCTCGAAGTAAAAAATCAGCAGACGGTATGGGAATCCAACTTCGTTACCAACGTGTCAAAGATGAATGAAGTTGCTGCTAAAGCGGCAGAAGCCATTCTCAAGCAACTCAACATCGAAAGCCCCCCTCTTACCGCGCAACAAGCGAGCGTTCACACTGAGGCAAATGAGTTATACTTCCATGGCGTTGCGCTTATTCACCAGCCGAAGATAGGCTCGATCGAAGAAGGCATCAATTTGTTACAGCAATCGTTACAAGTAGATTCGGCTTTTGCTCTGGGGCGCGCGGCGCTTGGAGAAGGGTTGCTGCTTCATTTCAAGCGCAGCGGCGAAAAAGATGCAAGATTGCTCACCGACGTGACCCAATCGTGCAGCATGGCGCTTCAATTCAACAAAAATACTGCGCTCGCTTATCAAGTGCTTGGGGAAGCGTACAGACTGACGCAGCAATTTGACCGCTCAAGAGATGTGGTGATGAAGAGCCTTTCCCTCCAACCGGGCAACGCGGATTGTTACCGCCAGCTTGCAATGTTATCGCTTATCGAGGGGAATGTGGAAAAGGCGCTTGAACACGTTACGATGGCAACGAAGCTCGATCCACGGTCGTACGAATCGTATTTTGTCAAAGGATTGGTTCATCATTACAAGAGGGAATTTGCCGAAGCAGTGCAGGCATATGAAGATGCTTCTCTTACCGGGGCACAGGATTCGCTTTTGACGGTGGATTATAAATTCAGTGCGTGGAATGGCATAGATGCAGAAGACAAGATTATCTCGTACTGCAATCAACTGATGAATCGCGCCTCCATCGAATCAAAGCTGGAATTGACGTATCTGATAGCACAAGCACAACAGCTTTCCGGCAAACAGGAGTCATTGGAGAAATTAAAAGAAGGCATAGAGGCTGGACGGATTTTTTTGGAACAAAATCCTACCAATGTGACGGTAACCGCATATCTCGCGCTGATGCATTCACGAAGTGGTAATTTCGAATTGGCACAAAAAGAGATGGCGAGCGCGGTGGCGCTTAACCCCAAATCTGCGCAATTGCTGTACTGGCAAGCGCGGGTGTTCGCCATTCAAAACAAAAAAGCCAACGCACTTGAAGCTTTGGCAAAAGCTGTTGCCATGGAATATAACTTCTCCGAGATCCTCAACCCCGATTTCAACTCCATCGCCAAAGACCCCGACTTTGCCGCAACGATTGCGCGAAAA
>JACQBK010000074.1 GCA_016194505.1 Ignavibacteriales bacterium
AACTCGCTTTAACGTTTTGCTCGCGATTTCGGAAATTTTCTTGCCGACTCCCGTAGAGCCTGTAAAGCTAATCAAATCAACATCGGGGTGCTCGACTAACGCCATACCGACTTCCGTTCCGCCGCCATGCACGATATTGACAACGCCGGGAGGAACGCCTGCCTCGAGAAGAATTTCCACAAGCGTCGTTGCGCTCGCAGGGGTATCGCTCGCAGGTTTGAAAACAACCGTATTGCCGCACACCAACGCGGGGAAAATTTTCCATGTCGGAATTGCCATCGGGAAATTCCACGGAGTTATAATCGCCGCTACTCCAACCGGAACACGAATTGCCATATTAAATTTATTGGGAAGCTCCGATGGAACCGTATGCCCGAATAAGCGGCGTCCTTCCGTGGCGGCATAGTACGCGGTGTCAATTCCTTCCTGAACGTCGCCGCGGGTTTCCAACAAGACTTTCCCCATCTCTCTTGTCATTTGGCGAGCGATTTCCTCTTTGCGCGCAATCATCAAATCACCAACTTTGCGTAAAATATCGCCGCGCTTGGGCGCAGGAACAAGTCGCCACGACTCAAATGCTTTGCGGGCGGCTTTTACTGCCTGGTCAACATCTTCTTTGCTCGAAAGCGGAAACGTTCCGACCACTTCATCCCAATTAGCGGGATTGCGGTTCTCAAATGTTCTGCCTGACTTTGCATCAACCCACTTACCATCTATATAATTTTGAAATTTCTTAGACATGGATATTCACTCTTTGTTATGGACTTATTTTATAACTTCAATTACAGGCTATCTCAAAAACCATCTCTACTGCCCACTCAGGGCTAAAGCCTATATTGTGTTCGATGTTTTTTCCCCGACCTGAAGGTCGGGGTTATAACCACGTCCTTCAGGACGTGGTAAAATGCTCATTACA
Organism: Ignavibacteriales bacterium; assembly: GCA_016194505.1. GTDB lineage: Bacteria > Bacteroidota > Ignavibacteria > UBA10030 > UBA10030 > JACQBK01. The sequence goes on from JACQBK010000074.1 coordinate 917, forward strand.
TTTTAATGGGTTTTAACCCCTCTAAAACGCCAGTAGTGGTGAATGAAATTAGCTCCTGCTTACTTCTCCTCCAAAGCTCTCGCCCAAAACTCTTCGTGAGAGATCTTTTCACTGTTAGCACTCTTATCCGAAAGACGCTTTTTAATTTCTGATCTTATCGCGAAATGCTTCTTAGCTTCTTTGATTGTGTAATTTTTCCGTTTACGTCCGTTCAACCGGCGTAAAGCCTCGCTGTAATCCGCTGTATCTTCCAAATACTCCTCAATCGCATTTTGAATAAGCTGCGACTTAGGCTCATCTCGTTCTTTAGCAAGCTTAGAAAGTCGGCGAGCTATTTTTTGGTCAATACGCACAGTAATCGTCGTTGTCATTGTTGATTTCCTTTGTAACGGATAAATCTTTTAATGTATTCCTACTTGTTCAAATATGTAATCAACCTGCTTTGTGCTGCGCTTAAGATCAAATAACTCATCCAACTCTTGCTTTGATAAAATCTTTGCCACCTCTCCACTATTCGCAAGCAGGTCTTTTAAGCTTCGTCCACTCTCCCACACTGTCATAGCTTGTTGCTGGACGATGCGATAGGCGTCTTCCCGTTTCATTCCCTTTTTTGTAAGGGCGAGCAGAACATCCTGAGAAAAGATCAAGCCGTTTGTCCGGTTCAGGTTCTTTTGCATATTCTCGGGATAGACCAAAAGCTGATCGACAATTTTCGTGAACTGCGCAAGCATATAATCCAAGAGAATGCAACTATCGGGAATAATCACTCGTTCCACAGACGAATGGGTTATATCCCGTTCATGCCACAGCGCAACGTTTTCCATCGCGGCAAGCGCATTCCCCCGCAACACTCTCGATAAACCCGCAACGCGCTCGCACGTAATCGGGTTGCGCTTATGCGGCATCGCCGAAGAGCCTTTTTGCCCTTTCGAGAAATATTCTTCCACCTCCAACACTTCCGTTTTCTGGAGATGGCGAATTTCCGTTGCGAATTTTTCCAGCGAGCAGCCACACACGGCAAGTTTGTTCATAAACTCGGCATGGCGATCCCGCTGAAGCACCTGCGTTGAAATCGGAGCCGGTTGCAAGCCCAACTTCCCGCACACAGAGCGTTCAACCGATGGATCAAGATGAGCATAGGTTCCAACCGCACCGGAAATTTGTCCAACGGAAATATTTTTAATGCCGGATTTCAGCCTTTCGATATTTCGTTCGGTTTCCGCGTACCATAAAGCGAATTTCAAACCCAACGTAATCGGTTCCGCGTGAATGCCATGCGTCCTGCCAACCATCACGGTATATTTAAACTCTTTCGCCCGCCGACCAAGAACTTCCTTTAAGTTGATCAAACCTTTGAGAAGCAGTTCGCCTGATTGTTTCATTTGCACGGCAAGCGCCGTATCGAGAACGTCCGACGAAGTCATGCCAAGATGAATGAACCGCGATTCCGGACCGACATATTCTCCGACATTCGTCAGAAATGCAATAACATCATGCTTAACCTCGTTTTCAATCTCTAATACTCGCTTGACATCAAAATTAGCTTTCTCCCGAATAACCTTTACCGCCTCTTTCGGAATAACTCCAAGCGCCGCTTGTGCTTCACACGCGAGTATTTCAATTTCCAACCAGATCCGAAGTTTGTTTTCTTCTTCCCAAATCTTGCCCATGTCGGGGCGGGTATATCGTGCAATCAATCTATATGCCTGTTCTGGATGTTATGATTTTTGTTCAAGTTTTAATGGTACTTCGATGATTTTTTTATCACGATATATTTTCAACTTCAAAATATCGCCTGCGCGCGCATCAGTCAATAGAGCAAACAGTTCCTCTGAGTTGATTTTTTCGCCATTGACCTCGAGAACGATATCCCCCACTTTCAAACCCGCTTTTTCAGCAGGACTGTTCCGATAAATATCGCTCACGATAACGCCTTGCACTTGGGATAATCCAAAGTACCGCGCCACACGGACATCTACTTGCTGGGATTCGAAGCCTGTCCAAATATCACGCACAACTTTGCCGCGCTTCCGTAAATCCGCTACAACTTTTTTCACTTTGTTAATCGGAATCGCGAACCCATAGCCTACGAACGTTTGGCTTGCACCTTCCGTGAAAATCAAAGTATTGATTCCGACAACCTCGCCTTGGCTGTTCACCAAAGGTCCTCCACTATTGCCACGATTGATTGCCGCGTCGGTTTCTATCATATCGCGATAGATCTGGTTGTTCTGGCGACCGAGATTCATTCCTGTTGAGCTGATAACACCAACCGTCACCGTCGGCTTGTCATTGATTTCAAAAAGCCCAAACGGATTACCCAAGGCAATTGCCCACTCACCGATGATGACATCGTCGGAATTACCGAGCGTGGCGTAAGGAAGGTCAGTGCCATCAACTTTCACCAAAGCAATATCCGAAAGGGGGTCGCTTCCCACCAGTTTTGCTTTAAGGCGCTTCCCGCCAACGAACGTAACCGTAATTTCAGAAGCGTTGCCGGCTACATGGTAGTTCGTGACGATATAACCATCGGGAGAAATAATAACGCCGGAGCCGAGATTTTTCACCTCATATTGTTGGTTGCCAAAGAACTGACGCCAGAAAGGATCATCTCCCAAAAATCGTTTGAAAGACGGGTCTACTTGCAATATCCCCTGCTGTTCGCGTATCTCCGTAACGTTGATACCTACTGTTACAGGGCTTACGCGTGCAATTGCCCGTGTGAGAGCATTTTGCCTTGAAGAACCAATCGGGTCTTGTTCTTGCCTTGTTTTATCTTGAGCTCGTACAGCCGCAGGGAACGCCTCTTCATACAAGCGATCCGTTGTGTTCGGCTTCATCCCTGCTTCGGAAGGCTTGATTGCATAGCCTATCCAGATTCCCGCAAGGAGTGGAATGAACAAAATGAGAATCAATTTAACGTATGTGCTTTTCATAATGGTAAATAAAAATCGCGGTATGGACATTTTAGTGAATGCTTATTTTTCTATCGAAGTCTTTTTCATTGCCGGCGCTTTCCATATTTGCTTGATTGCATCAATATGACTCAGAGTAAGCAGAACGCTTACCATACAAGTAAATACGAGAAACGCTCCCGATTCAACCTTCACCACTATCGCTTTACTGACTATGCTCCAAGGAACTATGGTAAGAACCAATGGAGTAAAAAAAATAGCAAGAAGATTCGAAGTCAAAATATCCCGTTTGGCAAATTTGCCAATCGTCCAAAGCGTACACCAAACAATCGTATAAGTAAAGCCAACAAAAAACATGCCACCTGCCGCCGTTGCTAAACCCCTCCCACCTTTAAATTTCAACCATATCGAGTAATTATGTCCTGCTATGGCGCTTAATAACGCAATCGCCGGTACCCAAAATTCATCCGGTGTTATCTTGGCGGCTACGAGAACGACCAGCAGCCCTTTGAAGCCGTCAAGGATTCCCACAAGAATTCCGACAAACTTAGATTGAGTGACTTGAGCGGCATTAAACCCGCCTACGTTGCCGCTTCCAGCTTGCCTGATGTCAATATTATTCTGACGCTTAACAATTAAATAAGCCGTTGGGATGGAACCAACGACGTATCCACTAATAAACGTTAAGAAATACAATAATGACACATCAAATGAAAATTATTGGCTTTTTTATGCTAACACACTAAAATTACGGAAAAGAGGGTCGAGAAGCAAGGTAGGTAAATGAGAGTTAGATGGGAGATTTAAGGAGAAATTGAAGAAAAAGAGTTCTCAGATTTAGGAACTATTAACCTTCGCCTTTGGCGTCACGCGTCATTAAATCTCGTGTTGCTTTCTGAGGGTCTTTGCCTTCAAAGAGAACTTTATAGACTTCGGTAATGATGGGCAACTCAATTCCATATTTCTTTTCGAGATCCCTAACGGAGCGGGCAGTAGCAACGCCTTCTGCGACCATCACCATTTCTTTCAGCACGTCTTCGAGCTTCCTGCCTTTTCCCATTTGCTCGCCAACATACCGATTTCGGCTATGGCGGCTCATGCACGTCACGATTAAATCACCGACTCCTGATAGCCCTGCAAACGTGCGGGGCTGGGCGCCAAGTTTCACACCGAGCCGTGTAATTTCGTAAATGCCCCTTGTCATGATGGCGGCTTTGGTATTATCTCCGAAGCCCGCTCCATCGCTGATACCGGCTGCGACGGCGATAACGTTTTTCAAAGCGCCGCCAAGCTCCACGCCGCGAATATCTTCATTCACATAGACCCGAAAATACGACGTCATAAACGCATCTTGCACTATTTGCGCAGTGTTCATTTTGAACGATGATGCGACGATAGCCGTTGGAATCTGGCGGGAAACTTCTTCCGCATGGCTGGGTCCGGAAAGAATAGCGAGATTTTCTTTTTTCTCATGCTGAAGAACATCCATCAGCACTTCGGACATCGTCATCAGGGTATTGTTCTCGATACCTTTCGCAACATTGCAAATGATGGTCTTTTCCAGATCGAGGTGGGCAATTTTGGAGATAACGGAGCGAAGAAACTGCGAGGGAACCGCCGCAACAATCATATCTCTTTTTTCAGAGGCGGCTTCGATATCGGTCATCATGCTGAGGCTTGGCGGCAGGGAAATACCGGGCAGGAAGGCAGGGTTTTCACGCTTTGCCTGCATCAATTCCGCTTGTTCTTTCTTATATGTCCACAGGGTTACTTCGTGACCATTGCCAAGCAGAACAAGGGCTAACGTAGTTCCCCAGCTTCCGGCACCAAGAACGGTTACGCGCATGAATTATAATCTACAAATAGTCGGTAGTGAACGATCGGAAGAAATTTAAACGGAAACAAGCGTACTCGAGAACCTTAGAGCCGTTACTTCAAGACTCTACGCTTTTGCTCCGAGAAAAACTTGAAATCTTATTCTCAGTCCCTTCCAGCAATCGTTTTATATTTTGACGGTGTGAATAGACCAGAAGTACGGCAACAGAGAAACTGAACGCGATGAGAGTTCTATAACTATGGATTTCATCGCCAAAGATATTATGGCGGACAAAAATCGAAAGAGGAAATGCAACTGCACCACTAATAGAACTTAAGGAAACATATTTCCATGCCATGAATACAATAAGAAAAATACCGGTGGAAATTGCAAACTCGGTTGGCGCAATTCCAAGAAGCATACCGGCTCCTGTTGCGATACCCTTCCCACCTTTGAATCCTGCAAACATCGTCCAGATGTGGCCCACAATGGCAGCACCGCCGCAAATCATTTGAATGATGGTAAAATCATCGAACGGCGTTTTGTTATAAAACGGCAATGTAGGATCCCAAAATAAACGGGCAATCACCGTCGTAGCGAGAACTGCTTTGCCAATATCAAACAAGGTCACGAACAACCCGGATTTCCACCCAAGCACACGAAAGACATTCGTGCCGCCCGCATTCCCGCTTCCCTTCGTACGAATATCGAACCCATGCATCCACTTGGAGATGATGATGCTTGTCGGGATGGAACCAACGATATAACTCAACAGAATAACAATCGCCATATTAACCATTGATGAATACCCTTTCGCTCACAATAATAGCTTAAAATTATGAAGTTCATCAACAACATGCAAGGGATTTCCAGTGACCTGCGCCACAGGAACCCTACAAAATGCCGTTATTTCGCCACCTGTCAAGGATAAGCTTTCCTAATTCAATGTCCTCCTGCGTCGTAATCTTGATATTATCGTAACTTCCTTCGACGATTTTTACTTTCACCCCCATACGCTCCACAAGGGCGGCTTCATCCGTTGAATAAAATTTTTCTTTTTTAGCTTTTTCGTACGCTTTCAATAATAATTCCGCACGAAACGCTTGCGGCGTTTGAACAAGCCAGAGGGCGTTTCGATCTAATGTTTGGTCAAAAAAACCTCCGCCCGTTGAGCGCCGAATCGTGTCCTTCGGCTGCACCGCTAGAACCGCTGCACTATATTCTTTACACACTTTTATCAAATGGGAAATACGTTTCGGCTCGACAAATGGCCTTACGCCATCATGAACAAGCACAATATCAGAAAGCTTCGCAGGTATTTTCTTCAGCACATTATAGACGGAATCCTGCCGCTTTTCGCCCCCCACAGTTACCTTACTCACTTTATGAAGATGGTAATGAGAAAGAACCGTTTCTATTTCTGCAATAGATTGTTCAGGGACGGCAAGAGCTATCTCATCAACATCCGGACAATGCTCAAAACGCTGAAGCGTGTGGACAAGGATGGGTTTATCCTTGAGCAGAAGAAACTGCTTTTTTACCGACCCTCCTAAACGCGTCCCGGAGCCGGCGGCAGGAACAATCACAAATACTTTTGGGCGAGTTCTGGGCATGGGTTTTTGAAAACCTGATGGGTTTCTAACATCCGTCAGGTTTTTCGATTGACTTACAGAACCAACATTGCATCGCCGTAGCTATAGAAGTGATACTCTTCTTTGATAGCGCGTTTGTACGCGTGTATCACAAAATCGTGACCGCCAAAGGCGCTTGTCAGCATTAGCAATGTTGATTCGGGAAGATGAAAATTGGTGATGAGCTTATCGGCAATTTTGAAATCATATGGCGGAAAAAGAAACTTGTCCGTCCAGCCTTTCGAGGGCTTGAGATGTCCGTCCGAAGTAACGCTGGATTCCAGCGCACGACAGGTGCTCGTGCCCACGACAAATACATTGTGCTTGGCATCAATTACTTTGTTGATTGCATGAGCAGACTCGGCAGAAATTTCATAATACTCCGAGTCCATTTTATGCTTCGTAAGGTCTTCAACTTCGACCGGGCGGAATGTCCCTAATCCCACATGCAGCAGCACGGGTACGATCTTCACACCTTTCGACTCAATTTTTTTCAGAAGCTGTTTAGTGAAGTGCAGCCCAGCCGTCGGCGCTGCAACTGCCCCCAACACACGAGCAAAGACAGTTTGATATGATTCCTTGTCTTTTTCCGTCACATCGCGTTTGATGTAATGCGGAAGGGGCGTCAAGCCGATTCGTTCTATGATTTTGAAAAAATCGCCTTTGTGGTTAAAGCGAACGGTCCTTCCACGCGATGTCGTGTTATCAATAACCTCGCACCATAGTTTGCCGTTATCGAAGAAAATCTTGTTGCCAATACGGACTTTCCGGGCAGGGTCAACGATAACATCCCAGATATTTTCCTCCGCATTCAGTTCGCGCAGCAAAAACACTTCTATCTTCGCGTTGGTCTTTTCCTTTTTCCCAAACAGCCTCGCTTGGAATACTTTCGTTTCGTTGACAACGAGACAATCACCCTTGTTAAAATAATCGGTAATTTCAAAAAACTTCCGATCTTCAAACGATTCATCGGCGCGATTGAGAACCATCAATTTCGAGTGATCGCGCGGCTTAGCAGGATGTTTCGCTATAAGATTTCTTGGCAACGGATATTTAAAATCAGAGAGCTTCATTGCTCTGTTCACCCTTTCAGGAGTTAAAAAATTGGAGTGTATATATATCTCCGCCTGACCTATTCAGCCAGCGGAAAATATTAGCTTAATATTATCCCTAAAAAAATGTGCAATACTTGATGAAACCCAACACCCCCTATGATGGTTCTGCGCCAAAGGCGCATCCGCCTCTGGCGGAGACTCCCTGCCCGACGGTTCCGTTTTTCGGAATCCCGTACAGCGGGACAGGCGGGCGCTCACCATTGCATCGGGTCGTCCCTCCCGATCTATCGGGAGGGACGAAAAAGCTTATCGTCTTCGTTTCGACGTTTTCTTTTTAGCTTTTATTTCTTTTTTCGGAGCGTTCATTAATGCGGCACGAGCAGCAGCAAGACGCGCTATCGGAACTCGGAATGGCGAACAACTTACATAATTCAATCCGAGCAGATGGCAGAATTCAACGCTCGAAGGATCGCCGCCATGCTCTCCGCAAATGCCGAGCTTCAGTTTCGGATTTGTCGCCCGCCCTTTTTCAACCGCCATCTTCATGAGAACACCGACACCGCCGCGATCAAGAACCTCGAACGGATCTTTCGGATACAGTTCTTTTTCAACATACGGAATGAGGAAACGCCCCGCATCATCGCGACTGACGCCAAGGGTTGTCTGCGTCAGGTCGTTCGTGCCAAAGCTGAAGAATTGCGCTACATGCGCAATTTCATCGGCAGTCACTGCGCCGCGTGGAATTTCAATCATCGTTCCGACAAGGTAAGGAAACTTGACACTCTGCTCTTTCATTACATCAACCGCCGCTTTATGGACAATCGCCGCCTGATGTTCCAACTCCTTCACATTGCCAACCAACGGGATCATCACTTCCGGCTCGACAGGGATGCCCTTCTTCTTGACTTCCGCGGCAGCCTCGAAAATTGCACGGGATTGCATTTCGGTAATTTCCGGATAAATAATACCTAATCGGCATCCCCGGAAACCAAGCATCGGGTTGAATTCGTGCAATGAATCAACACGTTGCTTCACTTTCTCGTACGAAATGCCAATTTGCTTGGCAAGCTCTCGCTGTGCCGGTTCCTCGTGCGGCAAGAATTCGTGCAACGGCGGGTCAATCGTACGAATCGTAACCGGGCGACCGTTCATTGCCTCGAAAATTCCCGCAAAATCTTTTCGTTGGAGCGGCAATAACTTTGCAAGAGCGGCTCGGCGTGTTTCAACGGTGTCCGCAAGAATCATTTCCCGCATGGGTCCGATTTTGCCTTCACCGAAGAACATATGTTCTGTGCGGCACAGACCGATCCCCTGCGCTCCGAATGCAACCGCATTCACCGATTGATCCGGCTGGTCTGCATTCGTTCTGATCTTCAGCACGCGATATTTATCCGCCCACTTCATCACTTTCTCAAACGTTTGATAGATAGGAGCATTCTTCGGATCAAGCGATTTATCTATCAATACTTGAAGGACCTCGGAAGGTTTGGTATTCACTTTTCCCAAAATCACTTGCCCACTTGTTCCGTCAATAGAGAGCCAATCACCCTCTTTCACAACTTGACCCTTCACGCGCATGGTGTGCGTGGTGTAATCAATATCTAACTCACTGCACCCTGCAACACAAACTTTTCCCATCTGACGTGCAACAAGAGCAGCGTGGGATGTCATGCCCCCACGGGCAGTGAGAATGCCTTCAGCGGCATCCATTCCCTTAATATCTTCAGGGGAAGTCTCGATGCGGGTCAGAATGACATGCTCGCCTCGCTTTGCCCACTCTTCAGCATCGTGGGCGTTGAACACAACACGTCCCGTTGCAGCACCAGGACCTGCATTCAGACCTTTTGCGAGCAGCTTACCGGCTTTCACTGCTGAATCTTTTTCGTTGACGTCAAAAATCGGGCGCAGGAGTTGATTCAATTGATCCGGATCGATTCGCAGAAGGGCTTCTTTATCGGTGATGAGCCTCTCTTGAACCATGTTCACCGCAATCTTGATAGCGGCAAATGCTGTTCGCTTACCAACGCGGCATTGGAGCATATACAGCTTGCCCTGCTGGATGGTAAACTCAATATCCATCATATCGCGATAATGTTTTTCGAGTGTCTTCCGAATCTTATCAAGCTGACCGTAAATTTTCGGATCCTGCTCTGCTAAGCGTGCAATCGGCAGTGGTGTGCGAGTGCCGGCGACGACATCTTCGCCTTGAGCATTCATTAAATACTCACCATAAAATACATTCTCGCCTGTTGCGGCATCACGTGTAAAGGCAACGCCTGTGCCCGAATCCTCGCCCATATTGCCGAACACCATCGTTTGCACGTTGACGGCAGTTCCCCAGCTTGCGGGGATGTCGTACATTTTTCTGTACGCGATTGCGCGGTCATTCATCCACGAGCCAAACACTGCCCCAATCGCGCCCCAGAGTTGGTCCATCGGACGTTCGGGAAAATCGTGACCGGTTTTTTCTTTCACCGCGGCTTTGAAACGCACAACAAGATCTTTGAGATCGTCCGCAGTAAGATCCGTATCGAGGTGAACGCCTTTTTCCTTTTTCTTCGCTTCGATGATGGCTTCAAAAGGATCAATGTCGTCTTTGTGAACCGGCTTTAATCCCAATACCACATCGCCATACATTTGCACGAAACGGCGATAGGAATCGTACACGAATCTTGGGTTGCCGGTTTTCTTGATCAGACCTGCGACTGCTTTGTCGTTCAAGCCAAGATTCAAAATCGTATCCATCATGCCGGGCATGGAAGCGCGTGCGCCGGAACGAACCGATACGAGCAACGGGTTATTCACATCCTCGAATTTTGCGCCCATCGCCTTCTCCACCTTGCCCATGGCAAGTTCGACATCTTTTTTCAGGCTCTTGGGATATGCTTTGTTGTGCTCATAATAGTAAGTGCATACTTCCGTTGACATGGTAAAGCCGGGAGGAACCGGAAGATTGATATTGGTCATTTCGGCGAGGTTGGCTCCCTTTCCGCCGAGCAAGTTTTTCATTTCCGCTTTTCCTTCGGCCTTGCCACTCCCAAAGAAATAGACATATTTAGCTGCCATTGATGTTCTACTCCGTTTCTTATTCTGTACTGTGTGTGATCACTGGATTGTTAATTGATTGTATTACTTCTTTCAAAAATCGTTCTGCAATATTCTTGGACGCAGGATTTTCAAAATCGTTCATCCGCTCAGGGTGATATTGCACCATGAGCAAAAAAGGTAGCTTCTTCTTGTCAGCCCACTCTGCCGCTTCGATAACATTATCCGGCGAGGTTGCGCTTGCAATGAGACCCTTCCCCAATCGGTCAAGCGCTTGATGGTGGGAAGAATTGATTGTAAGCTCAGCCTGCCCTGTTATTTCTCGGAACAAGGAACCGGCAACTGATGTAGCTTGATGAATCACATCCTTGTCATTCTTAGACGAGTGATCCTTATAGCCTGATGAAGGCAAATCAATGATCAGCGAGCCGTCGAGATAGACATTCATTATTTGCATGCCGCGGCAGATGGCAAGAATAGGAAGCTCAGCATCCAAAGCGCGCTTGATAATATCAAGCTCAAATTCATCCCGCTTGTCATCTATTCCCCTACATTGAACAACCTGTTCCCCTTTTCCATAACAAGCCGGGTTAACATCCCCACCACCCGTCAATAATAAGCCATCCACCTGCTCCGCTATTTCGGCATTGTTACGAAGATAAGAAAGCTTTACCATCTCCGCTGTTGGATTTACCCGCCGAATCCAATTGGTGTAATAGCTCAGCTTCTTCTCAGATTTATAATTGTCCGTTATTCCAATCTTCATCACTCTTAATAATTCCTTTTTCGGAGTATCTCCGTTCATCGGTCAGGGTTAAAGCCCTTGCTGCGTTTTTGCCATTTTCTCCCCCGACCTGAAGGTCGGGGTTATAACCACGTCCTTTAGGACGTGGACAAAATGTTCATTACAGTATGGGTTTTAACCCTGCTCCAAAATGTTTTCAGGATATTGCTTCTGAGATAGTTCCCAATATTTTGTTTAGAAGCTTTTCACCGGCAATAATTTTTTGTTCAATCTCTATGTAGTACGTTGGGGTTCGATCAAAGAATCCCTGGACGATAGGACCTATTCCACCCAACCGGGCAATATCCTTTTCCGTTGTTACAAGATAATCCGCATTGGATGATGCAAACACCTGTTCGATCTTTTTTAGATTTTCTTCGGTGTAACGGTGGTGATCCGCAAAAACCAAATGCTTTTTCATTTCCATCTTTAACGATACAATCGTTTGCTCAAATTGCGCGGGATTGCCGATGCCCGAAAACGCAACAATCTTTTTCCCTTGCACGCCGTTGAGGTCGAGACTAAAATTCGATTTTGCGCGCCTGAACGCACTCGCCTGTGTCATCACGCCGGCAACCGGTTTATCAATGTGTTGATCCAGCAACAATTTTGCTCTTTGGAATTGCTCGTTATTCCCACACCGAGAGATCACAACGAGATTCGCTCGACGCAATGAACTCACCGGCTCTCTTCGATTTCCCGCAGGGAGCAACCAGTCGCCTGTGAAGATTTCTTCCAGAGAAACAATCACGATATCAACATCGCGATGTACATACCGGTGCTGGAACCCGTCATCCAGCAAAATAATTTGCGCTTTGAACGTTTTCACGGCATAGCGGGCGCCGCGCACGCGGTCTTCATCCACAATCACCACAACTCCTTTAAGTTTCGCCGCCAACTGCGCCGGCTCATCGCCGGACTTATCCGCTTCAGCGCACTGTTGGGCGCCGTTGCTGACGACGACTGTTCCGCTTCCCCCTCGCTTGTAACCACGGCTTACAATCGCGACTTTGCGCCCTTGCTGCGAGAATCTTTTTGCGAGCAATTCGACAAACGGTGTTTTGCCTACGCCCCCCGCGGAAATATTTCCCACAGAGATTACGGGAACTCCAACCTTATGCGTTTTAAAAATCCCAATGTCAAAGAACCAATTGCGAAGCATAACTCCCGCTCCGTACAACAACGAAAAAGGCAGAAGAAGCGTTCGCATACGTTTAAGCCATTTGAAGAATTCGTTCCGCCACGCGGCGCGAGGCGCCGATCTCCCCCAGTCTCTCACGCACTTTCGCAAGCTCCAATTTCATCGTTGCAACCAATGATTCGTCATGTAAAATCCTCATTACCTCGTTGGCAAGATTTGATGCGGTTGCGCGATGCTGAATAAACTCCGGCACGATTTGCTTCCCCGCCACAATGTTAACCAAACCGATATTCTTCACTTGAATAAGCATCCTGCCGATGAGATATGTCAGCCACGAGGTCTTGTACACGACCATCATTGGCGTTTCGAACAAAGCCGTTTCCAATGTTGCAGTGCCTGATGTTACGATGGCGAAATTTGCGGAATCCATAACCTCGTATGAAGCGCCTTTCACTAAATGAACGCCGTCAACGTTGTAGAATGTCTTGAAATAACTTTCTTCCAGTGTCGGCGCAACACCTACGACAATTTCCATATCCTCGTGCCGTGCAATTATCCTTGCCGCGCCAAGCATGACGGGGAAAATATTTTCAATTTCTTGGGGGCGGCTTCCGGGCAGCAACGCAAGGATTTTTTTGTTCGGATTCAATCCGTATCGTTTGCAAAATCCCTGCCTGTCCAAACCGGTTTTTAGACCCTCGAGCAGAGGGTGTCCCACAAATTCCGCATCAACATGTTCCTGACGATACACATCAACCTCAAAGGGAAAAATAACGAGCATCGTATCAACGATGCCGCGCATTTTTTTCACTCGGGATTTATGCCACGCCCACACCTGCGGGCTGATATAATAAACGACCTTCACTCCAAAACGTTTTGCAATAGGCGCAAACCGCAAATTAAATCCCGGGTAATCAATGAACACAACGACTTCCGGTTTCCGCAATTTCAACAATTCTTCAAGCGTTCGCTGGACAGACTTGATGACGGGAAGATGCTTGAGTACTTCCACAAAGCCCATAAAATTCAACTCGTTGATATGATACGTCAACTCCATCCCTTCGCGTTTCATGTTTTCCCCGCCGACACCGAATATTTCTATGTTCGGGCTTAAATGCTTAAGCTCTCTCACAACGCCCGAACCGTGCAAATCTCCCGAAGCCTCGCCCGCTATGATCATCACCTTCTTGACCATTACTGACCCCAATACCACTTGATCAGTAAAACGGCAATGACGATGATGAACGCCTGCAGTGTTCTGGTTTCCGAACGGAACGCTTCCCGCCAATGAGGGAGCTGCGTGGATTGCGCCGGATGCTTGTACGAAATCAACCGAGGGGCAAACCTCGGCACGTGCTGTTTGTATTCCGCGAACGTACCGCTAAATGTTTTTTCGAGGAACTCTTCTTCCAACGATACGATCATCGAGTATTGGAAAAAAAAATATACTGCCGCGACAAGCACCAGCCACGGCATCAGTGCGTTCGCCATAATACCGATGCCGACGTACAGCATCATATTGCCAACGTAGAGCGGGTTGCGAACGTAGGAAAAGGGTCCCGCTACAACAAGCTCAGGCGCACCGACTCCACCTGTTACGCGCGTAAGGCTTCCCGCATAGGCAACTCCCCACGAACGCATCAATTCACCGGCGAGCGCAAGCGCAAAACCGATGAGCAGGGTGAGCGGCGTAGAGTGAGCATACAGAATCATGACAATAACAAACGGGATTGGCGTATAACTTCGATACTGAAATAATTTTTGGCGAAACTGGTTCAGATAACTACCTTGTCATTGAGTTGAAATTCTTTTGTAGGGGCGTCCCGATATATCGGGACGCCCCTACTGAAAAACCACATGTGTTCTTGACACCATTGAGAAATAATGTTTTGAAAACTTATCCCTGCATAAACACTTCACGCCGCGCCATCACGGCTTCGCGACGCTTTTTGATTCGCTTCTTTTGCAAAATGCCCTCAAGCCGCTGTTGAACATCTCCAAAATGATGAAACTCGAAATAGGAAATATTCTGCTGCTGGCAATGCTTAATCAAATCTTTTTTCGCAAATACAATATCGGCGTACTTCACAGGGCACCGATCCGAAATGCCATCGCCCACATAGACGAGAATATCGTCATCGCCGGAAAGGGTCAGCATGTGATTGCGCTTGCAGTTGCCGCACTTCTCGCATTCCGAATCCGTGTACGGAAACGAAGGGATAAGTTTCGTCTTTGACCCATCCCGCACAAACTCAACGTGGTTGGCAAAGAACTGCAATTGGCTTAATCCATTGTTCGCAAGCACGCGCCCGACATACGCATCCAATCCATCGCTGAGAATTATAACAGGGATTTCCTTCGAGCGACAAAATTCAAAGAAAGATAAAAAATGAGAATCGAGCGTAAACTGATCAATAAATTTATCGAATTCTTCTCTGGTTAAGCTCTCAACCGCATCACATTCCCGCTTCAAGCACTGACGAGCGGTGGCTTCTCCGTCAAGATACTGCTGAACAATCTCAACGGCTTTTTCTTCACCGACGAATTGCCGGAACAACTGGTTGCCCACATCCTCGGCAGCAACCGTCCCATCGAAATCACAAAAGACGCGAACCATCGGCACCCTTACGTGCTCGCCACAGATTCATTGAACCGGACCGAGACAAGCTTCGAGATGCCTTCTTCTTCCATCGTAACGCCGTAGAGCGCGTTCGCCGATTCCATCGTGCGCTTATTGTGCGTCACGACGATGAATTGCGTGTTGTCTGAAAATTTCCGTAGAATGCGCGTAAAACGATCAATATTGGAATCGTCCAAGGGCGCATCAACTTCGTCCAGAATGCAGAACGGGCTTGGCTTTACGAGATAAATTGCAAACAAGAGCGCAATGGCAGTGAGCGTCTTTTCTCCTCCGGAAAGCAAATCAATAGATGTCGGGCGCTTGCCGCGCGGCTTGGCTATAATTTCGATGCGCGCTTCGAGCAGGTCAACGCCCTCTTCGAGTCGAAGGTCGCACTCGTCCCCTTCGTCAAACAATCCCTTGAACGTCAAAATAAAGTTATCGCGAATTTTGCCGAAGGTGTCGAGAAATTGCCGTTGCGCAGTCGCATTGATTTCTTCGATGGTGGTAAGCAACGTTTGCTCGGACTGCACAAGGTCTGTTCGTTGAGCGTTGACAAAATCAAGCCGCTCTTTTTCGCTCTTGTATTCGTCGAAGGCGGCAAAGTTCACGGCTCCAAGAGCCCTAATTTTTTCCTTCAACGTTCGCACTTCTTCCCGCGCCGCAGTGAAATCAAACGCCTCATTATCTTCAAATGTTTGGACCTGCAACTCAATCTCGAATTCTTCTTTTGCCCGCGCCTTTAAGTTCTCCGATTTCATCGTAAGCTCTTGAATTTTGAATTCGAGGTCATGGGCAGCCTTCAACGAGCCTTCATGTTTCTGGCGCTCATCTTTAAGCTTAAGCTCTATTTCGTGCACTTGCGAGCGCTTCGTCGTAACTTCTTGCTCGGCGGCTTTTTTCCGCTCCGTCAACGATGTAAATTCTTCACGGGCGCCGACGAGAGCCTCTTCCGTTTCTTGAATCTCAACGCCAAGCTGCTCGATCTCTTCCTTCGCCGCGGCAATATCGGCTGTGCGTTGATCGAACGTTGCAGCAATGGATTTGATCGTCGTAGCGGCATATTCAATCTCTTGCTGGATACTCCGCTCTTCGGACTTCAGAGAGAGGACTTGCACGTTCGCTTCGTTGGCAATGCGTGAATATTCATTCCACAAAGCCTCCATTGTCTCCAACTCGCTGGAAGCGACACCGGAGAGCCGCTCGACTTCCGCCTTGTCCTCTTCTAATTTCTGCAACGCAGGAACGAGATGCGCAAGTTCATCACTGAGCGTCGTTATTTCCTGCTCAAGTTTACCCGATTCAACTTTATTCCGTTCGATACTCTCGCTTGCGCGCCTTTTCTCAAACTCCAATGTTGCAATGCGAACTTCCACACCGGTCATTCGCTGTTCGATCGTCCTTGCCTCTTCGGCAAGCTGCTTAATATCAATGCGACTCAGCTCATCAATCTTACCTTCGATTTCTTTTTGCAGATGCTCGCGCTGCGTTTCAAGCCCGCGAACCTCTTCCGCTAATTCCGCCAATTGCGAATGCTGACCGATATGTCCGCCTTCATCTTGCCGCACGCTTCCACCGCGCACAACGCCTTTGTTGGTGACAATCTCGCCTTCAAGCGTTACGCACCGCATGTTGTGGTTGCGTTCGATGATTTCCCGCGCAACGCCAACATCATCCACGATCAGCGTATCATCAAGAAGGAACTGATACAAGCCGCGATATTTTTCCTTCGTTTGGACAAGCGTTGCCGCCCAACCCATAACGCCCGATTCGCTGAACATCGGACGGTGGTCCATCAACTTAGGAAGACGATCGAGACAAATGAAGGTCGCTTTCCCCTTCAGGTTCTTCTTCAAAAAATCAATTGCTGTATACGCGTGATCAATAGTTTCGACAACGACGTACCCCGATGCCTCGCCAAGCGCAGTTTCGATGGCAATGCGATAGCGCGGGTTCACCGTAATGCCTTCGCTCACGGTAGTCTCGATGGTGGATTTCCAGTCATCGCTTTTGATGAGATACCGTGCTCCTTCGGAAAATCCATCCAAATTCTCAACCAACCCCTTCAAAAAGTCCATTTTGGATTGCTTCCGCTCAATAGCGCTGCGCAGCTCAAAATCCCGGTTGCGCAAATGGTCAATCTCTTTTTGTAGCTCTACCTTCCTATCTTCCATTTGGCGCACAAGCACTTCCGCCTCCGCGTGCCTGCGCCGTAATTCTTTATCTTCGGAGGTTAATGCCGTTACAAGCTCGGAGTCCTTTTCAATCTCCACGCCCGCTATTTGATTTTCTTCCGTCGTGTAATCAATTCTTCCCCGGATATTTTCTCTACGCGCCTTTGCTTGACCCTCGCGGTTGCGGGCCGCAGAAATCTCATGCAAAAGCGCAATCACGCGTTCCTGATGGGCTTTCATCTCGGCTTTTTTCGCGTTCAGCTGCTGCTCGAATGTGTCAAGCTCGGCTTTCTTTTGCAGATACACCTTTTCCGCCGCGGCTGATTTTTGCTTTACCTCGCCGAGTTTTGCTTCAAACTCTTCCTGTTTCTTATTCAGCTCTTCTTCGCGTTCGCGGAGTTGGATCTTTTCCTTCTCATACCGCTCGATGTTCACCGTTAAGGATTTGCGGCGCTCATTGGACGTGGCAATCGTTCGCTCAAGATGATGGACTATCGTTTGCTGTTGGGTTAACGCGGCTTGAGTTTCCGCCATGCGGTCTTCAAGCTCTTGCATTTCGGTGCGGAGCACATCGAGCAGGGTTTCTTCCTGCGAAAGCTCGACGTTGATTTTATTTTTCTCCGTTACCGCTACCGCAAGCTGTTCTTGCAGCGGCGCAATTTTCGTTGCAATGCTTGCATACTCACGCGCAAGGAGATTTATTTCGAGACCGTGAAGATGCTTGGCGTGCTCGTTATACCGTTCAGCTTTCTGCGCCTGACGCTCGAGGGAGTTCACAGCTTTTTGAACTTCCCGAACAATGTCACCGACTCTCGTCAGATCATGCTGAACGCTCTCGAGTCTCCGATATGCTTCTTTGCGGCGATGTTTGTATTTCGTAACGCCTGCCGCTTCTTCGAACAATCGCCTGCGCTCATCGGCTTTGTCGCTCAGGATGGTCTCGACCATTTTTAATTCTATAACCGAATACGCATCAGGCCCCATGCCGGTATCCATGAACAGGTCTTTAATGTCTTTCAAACGGCAGAGAGTTTTGTTGAGATAATATTCGCTTTCGCCGGAGCGATAGACGCGGCGGGTAATAACAACTTCGGAATATTCGGTCGGCAGAATGCCTTTTGTATTTTCAATCGTCAACGAAACTTCAGCCACATTTAAAGGCTTTCGGTTTTTAGTCCCGTTGAAAATAACATCCTCCATTTTATCGGAGCGGAGCGTTGTAGGCCGCTGCTCGCCCAGCGCCCAACGAATCGCATCAACGACATTGGTTTTGCCGCAACCGTTCGGACCCACAATAGACGTGATACCCGCATCAAATGTCAGGTTGATTTTTTGTGCAAACGATTTGAATCCAAACACCTCAAGCTTGGAGAGATACATTAATAGAGACTCCTTGCAATATGGAAGATGAATTCAACATACGCCGTGAGCGCATAGACGCTTTCAT
>JACQBK010000076.1 GCA_016194505.1 Ignavibacteriales bacterium
CCTCAGATGACCATTGGAAAGAAGCAACCTCTATGATTGAGCAGGGGGTTCAGCGGGAGGTGCGGGCGATTCATTCATCGAGCGTCTTTACGCACGGTGATAAATCTGCGGCGCAAGCTATAGAAGATCTTGTTGAGCGCATGAAGAAAAAGGAATCGGAATTGACGGCGGATTTGCGCTCGTACTATAAACGCGTTCACGGCACTGACCCGAAATCAGTAAAGCTGACGCTGTCAGAGCAAGCCGCTAGCAAAAAAATACCGGCAGACGTCACTTCGTTGCGCGAATATTTTTCCAAACGAAATGAAGGCGCGCCACGGACGAATCTTCATGGCTTGATGCGTGACGAGGTATTTAATTTCGTGGATGGCAAGCGAAGCTATTATGATATTTACAAGGCTGTGTTCGCCGAAGCCAATGCCGCCGGCTCGTGGTACTACGGCACGGTGTCGTTGGATGATGTCGTTGCGACGCTTGATGCCGCGGCAAAAGCGGGCGCGCTGACAGTAAAGTAATACAGTTCTTCCAAAGGCGGTGGGGCAACTCGCCGCCTTTGTTTATCGCACACCCTCAGCCTAGAGTTTTTCTTACCCGGTGCAACCCCTTGCCCCCGTTTGTTCAACGCCGCAATTAAAAACAAGACCCGAAAGAGGAACCCTCCCTGAGTTCCTCTTACGGGTTTCATTGTCAGTGGATATGGTATATCGTTATTGAGTGAGCTCTTTCTCCTCATTCGCCACGCTATAAATGTACTTGTTTTCAAACTCAGGCGAATCCGTACATGTACGGATAGGCAAAGATTTCTTTTTTAGAGCAATTTATGCCCCAACAGACACTTTTTCCCTTTCTGAATTTTGAATCCCATTTCTATTTGTTTATATTTCCCTTTATTTTTAAGGGTTTATTTGTCTTTTGTTATCATCAATTGCTATATATACAATCTTTAACGAATAATCTATATTTCGCTAATCATCTCAAATGGTGCCATTTCAAACACGCGATTTTTTTACACCATCTATAAATCAAATGTTATCGTTATCTTTATGTGAAATCATTCTCGCGCGGTGAGCAATGATACGCTCTTGAAATTTTTGACTATGCAGAACGCCAAAGAACAATTCATCAATCAAGCCCAGAACATTATCCAGCTTCATCGTAAGGGAGCCGGCGGATTGCGCGTCGCGTTGGCACTTACGCAAAGGCTCGATGCACTCATCCACCGCACGGAGCAATCGGTTAAACTTCCCTCAAAAAAACTTATCAGCATCGTTGCGCTTGGAGGGTATGGACGGAAAGAGCTCTGCTTTGGGTCGGACACCGATATTATGTTTCTCATCCATAGTGAAGATCAAAAAGCTGAAGCGACTGAGGCAGTGCAGGCGTTGCTTCATCGCTTGCTTGATTACGGCCTCGATATCGGTCACAGCTTTCGTACGGTTCGGGAATGTCTTGAGTTTTCCGAATCCGATTTCGAATCATGGAATTCGTTGTTGGAATCGAGATTTATTTGCGGCAATAGAAAACCATTCTCGCAACTTCATGCAGGTATCAAACAGCGCATCAAGACCTACGACACACGAGCGTATGTTCAAAAACTGATTGCGTCGGTTGAAATTCGCCATAAAAAATACGGCACTTCGACCAACTTGCTGGAGCCCAATGTTAAGAACAGCGCGGGAGGGTTACGCGATCTTCACGCGGCACTTTGGCTTATGCGGGCAACGGGTGATGTTCCGATTTCTCCCGCCAAACAAAAAGAGACGGCACTTTCCGAATTTTTAAAAGCCGGGGCACTGCGGAAACAATTCAGCCGCGAGTTCCTACAGAAAACACGCCATGCCCTCGATTTCCTGTTACGCGCGAGAAATGAAATGCACTTACAAGCAAAAGCGCTGCATGATACCCTCGAATTTTCCTTCCAGCGCCAAGTGGCTGAGGCTCTCCATTATCGCTCAGCCAACAAGCAAACGAGCGTTGAGCACTTCATGCACGATTACTACATCGCTGCCCGTTCAACCGCTCAATTAACGCGACGGTTGGTAAGCTGGGCGGGCGACCGTTTTTTTGCGGCACCATCCTCACCAAAAAGGCAATCGGTACATCCGTTGTTTTCCCTGAACGGCAACAAAATTTATCAGGAAACAACATCGAAGCTCACCAACGAAACAGCCCTCACCGCGTTGTTACTCTCTATCGAACACAACGCTGGGTTTTCACATCAACTTGAAGATGCTCTCAGCCGATTCGCGTTGAAGTGTGCTCCCCTTAAAAAAGAAAGCGAAACAGTATTATTTAGAACGCTGTTAAACAAGCCCCACGGGGTCAGCCAAGCGATGCACACGATGAATGACGTGGGCTTGCTTGCTCGATGGATTCCGGAATGGAAGGGGTTGGTCGCTTTTTTCCAGCATAACGTCTATCATTTTTTTACGGCGGACGAACATACGCTGATGGTCCTTACCATGGCAGAGGGGCTTGCAACGGCGCAGGCAACGTTAGGGGAAGTGTTCCGCAAATTACCTCGCCGCGATACGCTTTACTTGGCTTGTTTGTTTCATGATATCGCCAAACCAAAGCGCATTGGCGACCACGAGATCATCGGCGTTGATATGTCCCGCGCTATCCTAAAGCGTTTGCATTATCCGGATGTGGAAAACGACGTGGTATTCCTTGTCCGCAATCATTTAATGATGGAACAGGTGGCATTCCGGAGAAACCTCAGCGACCCCCAAACAATCATTGATTTTGCTTCCAAGTTTGAGAGTCCGCGGCAACTGGATTTGTTGTATCTTCTTACCTACGCTGATTTAAATGCAGTGAACAAAAACGTTTGGACAGATTGGAAAGGAATGTTGCTGTATGAACTTTACCATCGGACGCGCGATATTCTCGATGGCAAGCTCACGTCCGCACAATTTAAGCAAGTCGAATCCACCATCCACGATTTGACAAAGAAAGAGTTGGTCAGCGAATTAACACTGAGCCTTTCCAAAGATGAAGCACAGAGTCATCTCGATGCGTTGGAAAACCCGGCGTATGTTGCCGCGTTCAATGCACAGGAGATTGCCGAACACCTGCACCACATCGGCAGTAAAGAACAAGTCTCGACGATCTGTAACAACAAAAACGACTTGACTGAAATTACCATTATTGCTCAGGATGCCTCGTTCGCCCTTTCAAAGTTTTGCGGGGTGCTGACCGCGAATGATGCAAATATTTTGGACGCACAGATTTTTACGAGAAACGACGGCATCATCATAGATAAATTCCGTGTTTCGGATTATGTAACGAAGGGTGCGCTGAACGAGTCGCAAATCAATAAAATTCAAAGCGAATTGAACGACGTGCTGAGCGGCATCATTGATATTGAGCACCTTCTCCACCGCCATAGAATGAAATGGAGGAGACGGGCTCAACACTTTAATCCCAATACAAGGATTGATGTGGAATTTGAAGACCACCCGCGCTATTCGATTATTGACGTCTTCGCGCCGGATACGATGGGATTTCTGTACAAAATTACGGAGACGATGTCAACGCTCGGATTGAATATTTCTTTCGCTAAAATAGCCACGCGCGTTGACGGCATCGTGGACTCGTTTTACGTGACGGACCAAACCGGCTCGAAGTTGGAGCACGAAGATCAAAAGCATTATGTCAAGACGGAAATATTGAGGACGATTTCTACGCTGACTACTTCAGAGCTTGTAACAAATTAAATGGCACGAATAAAAATTTCTACTGAATAGGACGCCCGCCTGCGTCGGGCAGGCTGAAACAACAGAAAAAACTGAAAAAGCGCGGAAAAAATTTAAAATAGTCTCATCAGCTTTTATCCGCCTCATCGGCTTTTTCCGCGTCCTATATAACACTTGGATATAGTATGAGCAACTCTCGACCTATTGGCGTGTTTGATTCCGGCATTGGCGGTTTGACCGTCGTGCGCGCATTAACGCATTATTTGCCGCATGAAAATATCGTGTACTTCGGCGATACCGCCCGCGTGCCGTACGGACCGAAATCACCTCAAGTTGTGCGGGAATACTCAGCGCAAGATGCCGATATTCTTCTCCAGCACAATGTCAAAGCAATCGTCGTCGCCTGCAACACTGTCTCTGCCGTTGCGCTCGATGTTGTCCAGAAGCGAGCGAAGATTCCGGTTATCGGAGTCATTTTCCCGGGAGCGGAAGCCGCCGTTAAGGCAACCCGGAAAAAACGGGTGGGCATTATCGGCACGATCGGAACAGTCAACAGCAACGCCTACACGAACGCCATCCGGCAGTTTGATGCGGAGGTGCAGGTGTTCAGCCAGGCATGCCCGCTGTTTGTGCCGCTTGCTGAAGAGGGATGGATGGATCATAAAGCAACGGAGCTTATTGCAAAAGAATATTTGTTTCCCCTGACATTGGAAAAAATTGATACGCTCGTTTTAGGTTGCACGCATTACCCGCTTCTGAAAGACGTTATCGGAAAAGTTCTGCACAACAATGTTACTTTGATAGATTCAGGTGAAGCGACGGCAAAAGCCGTAGCGACAATGCTCGAAGCAGAAGGGCTGCAAAACACCAGTAAACTCAAGTCGAATTTGCAGTTTTATGTGAGCGATATTCCACAGAAATTCACAGAAGTTGGGGAACGATTTTTGGGGCAAAAATTAGGCAAGGTGCACAGAGTAGCCGCGCTTGCGATGTAGGTTGCTTGCGCTTTCTGTTTTTTTTATATTTTCAATCGAAAAGACTTTGCCACAAAGACACCAAGGCACAAAATATGGCTGTGGGCGAAATACTTCTCCTCGGTAACCCAATCCTGCGCGAGAAATGCTCCCCCGTTAAACATATTTCCGCCGAAGAAACTCAAACTATTATCGGACATTTACGGGACACGTTAGAGGACTTCCGCAAACGTAAGGGGTTCGGCCGCGGGATTGCTGCTCCACAAATAGGCGTCACCAAACAAATCATCTACATTAATTTCGAATACACCGGCGCGCTCATCAATCCGAAAATTATCAAACGGAGCAAAAAGAAATTTAGGTTGTGGGATGATTGCTTTTCCTTCCCCGATATTCTCGCGCACGTTGAGCGCAATTACTCCATCGTCGTAGCATTCCTTGATGAGCAAGGCAAACGCAAACAGCTTGCAGCCGAAGGAGCGTTATCGGAATTACTGCAACACGAAATTGACCATCTCAACGGCATACTTGCCATTGACCGCGCACTGGATTCGAAACATATTATTCTGCGAAGCGAATACGAAAAGCTCGCACATAAATTAACCGGAGCACTTTGAACAACATTTGGGAGGTTCCGATGAATCAACCCGCACAATCTGTACCTATCATAGAGTCTCAATCTCATAAATTTTCATTAGCCGAGCAGGATATTATCTATTATCTTTCGCACAGGATGAAATTTGTCGGAATATTTAACCTTATCTCGGTTGGTATCCTTGGATTTTCCGGTTTATTTATGTTGTTTGTTAAACCTCTCATTGGAATCATTTATCTCCTGTGTGTTATTCCGGGTGTGTTTATTGGGATATGGACTATAGATGCTTCCAATTCGTTTAAGATGATAATAGATTTGTCGGGTGCCGAAATTATTGATTTAATGAGTGCGCTTGGCTCTCTTCGGAAACTTTACAATCTCCAATTCTGGATAATCGTTGTTGCTTTGGGATTCTGTGCTCTTGCTATTGTAATAGGTGTCCTTTTTATTGTACTTGCCCGAGTTTAATGAAGCTACTATACTTCACTATAGGTGAAAATATTTTTTTCTTTCATGTTTTGCTTAATTAAAAGGCAACGATGGCAACTCTTCTCAACGAAGCTCAAATTCAATCTCACTTAAAAGACCTCAAGGGCTGGTCAAGGGTTGGCAAGGAAATTAAAAGAACGTACGAGTTGAAAGACTTTGTTCGCGCCATGGAGTTCGTCAACTCCGTTGCGTTGCTGGCAGAGAAAGTAAATCACCACCCGGATATTGATATCCGATGGAACAAGGTTACACTCGTTCTCTCTACGCATAGCGCGGGCGGATTAACGGACAACGATTTTAATCTTGCCAAAGCAATTGACGGGTTGTAAAATTGGTTGTAAGTTGAAATTGTAGATTTTTTAGCAACAGATTGTAGTCCGGGAATTGTAGTAAAATCCCTATTTCACTTTTGCCCCGTTGCACCTCTGAAGAGTTCTTGGTATCTTATAAAAATTATAAAATTTACACGTCATTCAAAACGGTTCATACAGCGTGAAACTCCCCAAAGACCAAGTGTTGGACATATTCCGTGAAACCAAAGCCCTTC
>JACQBK010000029.1 GCA_016194505.1 Ignavibacteriales bacterium
TGCGATAAGCAACGAGGCTCATGTGCCAACATTATCCGCACGGGGCTGGAGCGCTACAAAACGCTGTCGCAAGAGGGAGATGTGAAAGGTCAGAAGGAGATGATGGCGGATGTTCAGCATGCGATTGAAGAAGCGATGATGCTGGAAGTGCCGTTGCTCGAAAAGAACCTCGTTGCACTTTCCACAATCGCTTCGATTTCGACGATGGTCGGCTTGCTTGGCACGGTGCTCGGCATGATTCGTTCCTTTCAGGCTATGTCGAAGGCGGGTGGCGCGCCGGATGCAGTCCAGCTTGCTCTTGGTATCTCTGAAGCCTTGATCAACACTGCCGGCGGATTGATTGCCGCTATTGCAGGTATTCTTGCATATAATTTCTTCACAACGAAAGTTGATAATTTCACCTACATGATTGACGAAGCGAGCTATTCTATCGTTCAATCGCTCGCAACGCGAGAACCCAAGAAATCCAAATAATCCGAGGCATCGTCATGGCAAAATTTAAAAAAGGTCGTGTTGGCATTAAGATGGACATGACTCCCATGGTGGACGTTGCGTTTCTACTGTTGACGTTTTTTATGTTGACAACGCAGTTCAAGCCTCAGGAAGACGTCCAGATTGACCTCCCCACGTCCCATTCGGCAATTAAATTGCCGGAATCGGATGTGATGATTCTTACCATCTCCAAGGAGGGTAAAATACTTTTGGGGGTGGACTCGCAAACATTAAAGGCGAGATTGTTCGGAGAGCAAAATAAATATCGCGCAAGCATTGAGGTTGACCAGAGAAACCTTGGCGATCTCCTTGTTCAAGCCCGTATTGCTAATCCGAGATTGCGGACTGTCGTGAAGGGCGATAAGAAAGCTCCTTATGGTCCCGTTGAAGATGTGATGACTATCTTGCAAAAAGCAAGAATTACAAGGTTCAACCTTGTCACTGATCTTGAAAAATCTTAATGGAGTATAACTATGGCAGCCGTTGAAACTGGTGAATCCAGAAGCCATGCTCGAGCAGGCAAGAAACATAAGAAAAAACGCCGCCTGAGCATACGAATTGATATGACTCCCATGGTGGACGTTGCGTTCCTGCTGCTGACGTTTTTTATGTTGACAACATACTTCAGCAAGCCGCAAACCATGGAACTGAACCTTCCGCCGGACGAAAAAACAACCGTCGAGGTGGCGGAGTCCAACTTGCTTACAATACGCATGGATGCTAAAAGCGTCGTGTATTGGAACGTGGGCACGGAGCCGGCGAAAGTTTCGGATTTGAAGTCGCTCCGCCCTATGTTAGAAGAGCGTAATCGAAATAACCCAAAACTTATCACACTGATTAAAGTGGATCGCGAAGGCACCTATACGATGATGGTTGATATCATGGATGAGTTGAACCTTGCGAATATCACTCGGTTCAGTCTCGCTCCCATGACCGATGCTGACAAAAAAATCATCGAAAAAGCAAAAGCATAGGAACGGAAGGAAAATCGTATGGAACAATTGATCATTCAGCGTTCTGTTGACTACGGGTCAACGGAGCTTAAGCGTGTCTATCAGAAGTACGTATGGAGGGCGCTGATTATTGCCGCTGCGTTTCACTTCCTGGGGATGGGCGCTTATTGGGGCGCTGTTAAATGGGGTGAAGAAGACGAGCCTACTGTCTCGGTGAGAATTCTCAAGTACAGCGAGCTTGGTCCTCCGCCTTCTATAACAAACGCAAATGCCGCGCCTGCTATCGCTGTATCGCAAGCTGCGGTGAAACCCAGCATCGGTATCCCGGTGCCTGTGCCGGATGCGGAAGTCAGTCCGGAGCAAACCATTGCCACACAAACCGAATTGAGCCAGCAGGCAGCCCCTGTATCTGACGGAACCGGCAGCGGCGGAGCGGCTATTGAAAAAGATATTAGGATAGATGATGACGCTCCTCCTGCGGACTTTGTGCCTGTCGAAAAAAGTCCGGAATACGTGAAACAAGTTACGCCGAAGTATCCCGATCTTGCCATGCGCGCTGGTCTCGAAGGGACAGTCTGGGTGAAAATTTGGGTAGATAAAGAAGGCAAGCCGAAGAAGGCTGTTGTCATTAAGAGCGACGCCGAAATTTTCAATCAACCTGCGATCGATGCAGCGATGCAATGGGTCTTTACGCCTGCAATGATGAAGAATGGTCCTGTGGCGGTGTGGGTTTCTATCCCGTTCAAGTATAAGCTTTCGGGCAAGTAAGCTGATGTCTCTATTGAGTTGAACTCTCTTGTTGATGAGTGTTCATTTGTGCTCCACTAAAACGGTCTTTTAAAGATGCGGTTGTAGAAAGGAGTCTCATATGGAGCAGTTGATCGTTCAGCGTTCTGTTGACTACGGATATACAGAGCTTAAACGTGTCTATCAGAAGTACGCGTGGAGAGCGCTGATTATTGCCGTCGCGTTTCACTTCATGGGAATGGGCGCATATTGGGGCGCTGTGAAATGGGGTGAAGAAGACGAGCCTACGGTCTCGACAAGAATTCGCAGGTACAGCGAACTTGGTCCTCCGCCTTCTATAGCAAACGCGAATGACGCGCCTGCTATTGCCGTATCGCAAGCTGCGGTGAAGCCCAGCATCGGTATTCCGGTGCCTGTACCGGATGCGGAAGTCAGTCCGGAGCAAACCATCGCCACGCAAACCGAATTAAGCCAACAGGCAGCCCCTGTTATAGAAGGAGCCGGCGGCGGTGGTGCTATCGAAAAGGATATTAGGATAGATGATGATTCTCCCCCTAAGGACTATGTGCCGGTTGAAAAAGATCCGGAATATGTAAAGCAGGTTCAACCGAAGTATCCTGAATTTGCGATGCGCGCGGGCCTTGAGGGAACTGTCTGGGTGAAGATTTGGGTGGATAAGGAAGGTAAGCCGAAGAAAGCCGTTATCATCAAGAGCGATGCCGAAATTTTCAACCAGCCCTCGATTGATGCGGCAATGCAGTGGGTCTTTACGCCTGCAATGATGAAGAACGGTCCCGTGGCTGTATGGGTTTCTTTCCCGTTCCGGTTCAAACTTTTAGGCAAATAAAAAGGATAGCGGAAAGTGGATTTTTCTCGTGTTATGGCGTATGCCGTCTCCGCGGTTACATTTGTAATGGGCGCGCTGGTATTGGCGGGATTGTTTATACACGAAACGGTGCCAAAGGAGTTTCGTATCACCTTTGGCGTAGTGCTGGTGCTGATGGGAATTTATCGTTTTGCCATTACGAAAACGAAAGAGACCCAAGCCAAAAAACTTGAAAAAGAATGAAGAGAGCGCTATGTTGTTTCCTCGTTGCGGCATCCATTGCGGGTTGTAATAAGCCGAAAGAGGAGACAACCACAAGCGGCAAGTTGACGGTGTTGGTGTCGGAGCCGTACGTGCCATTGATTCAAGAGGAAGCACGCGAGTTCCATAGAATTTATCCCGAAGCGGAAGTAACCGTGCAGGGTGTTTCGACGCGGGAGGCAATTGTGAAGATGATCAACGAAGGCTTGCGCTGTATTGTGATAGACCGGCAACTGAACGAAGAGGAACAGCGCATTGCGCGGAAGGCAGGGCTACCCATCGTTGAAAACAATGTCGGTGACGATGCTTTTGCGGTTGTTGTCAACAGCGCGAATAAGGTCGCATCCATTTCTCCCGAAGCCCTGAAAGCAATTATCCTAGGCAAGATTACAAACTGGCGGCAGGTTCCGGACTCAAAACAGGATGGTCGCATTGAGATGTGTTTGACCGGCAAGAATTCCGGTTCGTATGAATTATTGATGCGGTATTTTTTTAAAGCGACCGAGGACGCGGCGCCGTTCGTTCTTGCACAATCGCAAACGGAAATTCTCGATTATGTTGCCGTCCATCCTCAAGCGGTCGGACTTGTGTCATACGCTGTCTGGAACGACACAACTCGCTCGCAGATTCAAACGGTAAAGAATAACATCAAAGCAGTAGAAGTACAATCGAAAGATTCCACAGGAGCTGTTGTTTCCGTCAAGCTGCATCAAACGAACATATACAACGGTCTTTACCCCCTGAAATATTCGTTGTATGTGTACACCGCCTCACAAAAAGCCGGCGTTGCAGAAGGCTTTGTTACATTTATAGCTAAGACTACTGGACAAAAAATCATATTGAATGCCGGGCTTGTTCCCAAAACCATGCCGTACCGAGTCGTTCAACTAACTCAGGAGTAGTTTTGCAATGAAAACCCTCGTTGCGTTCACAGCAATATGCTGTTTTTTCACTTCATCCCTCGTCGCCCAATCGCCTCTGGAAAGAGGAAAAGAGCAGTTGAAACAAGGAAAAGCCGAGGAAGCGATTGTGTTGTTCCGGCAGGTTGTGACGACAACGCCGAAAAGCGCCGAAGGGTGGACTCTCTTAGGTGAGGCATATTTCAAATCCTCTAATAAGGATTCCGCATGGCTTGCCGGTAAGAAAGCGATTTCGGTGGATGACGGCTATGTTGACGGCTATATTCTCGTTTCGCGGGTTGAACTGTCCAATAAAAATATCGTGGGGGCATATAATACAATCAGATCTGGTCTGGCAGAAAAGAAAAATAACCCCAGATTGTTAACGCAATTGGGACATGTGATGCTGCAGGCTGATTCCCTCAACCGCGCCGTAATTGTATTTACACAAGCGCGGGAAGCCGACCCCACCTCCCCGGCACCCTACGAGGGCTTAGGGGATGCATACGATAGACAGGGGCTTACGATTGTTGCTATTCCTCAGTATGAAAAATCCCTGGAAATAGATTCATTGCAAACGGGAGTGCATTACAAGCTTGCGAAGGCGTACATGAAAGAGCGCAGGTATAATGAAGCCGCCCATGCCTATCAAGATGTTATCGAGCTCGATCCAACGAATCAAGCCGCACTTAGAGAGCTTGGTAGGTTGTATTTCTTGGCGAAGCAATATTCCAATGCCTCAAAGTTTCTCCAAAAGTTCGTGGAACAATATCCGGGCAACAAAGATGCCCGTTCGATGTACATGGAGGCTCTCTTCTATACACGGCAATATGCCGAGGCGGCAATGCAGGCTCAAAAAATTCTCCAAGCAGAGCCGAATTCGGTCAAAGCTCTCAGAATTCTCGCAGCCTCTCAAGCTGAATTGCAAAAACCTGACCAAGCGATCGAATCGTACAAAAAACTTCAGAAACTTGATACATTAAAGGTTGATGATTTACGGAAATTAGCGCGAGCATACACCGAAACGAAACGAGATTCTCTTGCGTTGCTGGTGTACGACGATATTATCAAAATTGACCCCAACCAGAAAGAAGTCTATTCCGAAGCTGGCAACACAGCGATGCGCCAACGTCTGTGGGGCAGAGCGGCAACTATGTTCGAAAAGCGCTTCACCATAGATACATCGGCAATCGGTGCGTATGTGAACTATGCGTTGTGTGAAATGCAACTCAATAAATTTGAAGATGCGCGCGATGCCTTATTAAAGGTCATACAAAAACAACCCACCTATCCGCAAGGGCATTTGTTCCTTGCGCGCACGTATACGCGTTTGGATACGCTTCCATTGGCGCTTGCTTCATACCGAGAGTTCGTTAAACTTGCCGAGGATGATGGAGCGAAATTCAAGAACGAGCTTGGCGAGGCGACAGGTGTGATCGGGCTTGGGTTGTTGCTTGAGAAAAAATATCCACAGGCGATTGAAATACTAACCCGGTCAATCAAGCTCAAAGACGATAATTACCAAACGCATCTGTGGCTTGCGCAGGCGTATGCTCTTTCTAATAAGCGTGATGAAGCGAGAAAAGAGTATCAAAAAGTGCTTAAGCTTGAACCAAAGAACAAAGATGCTTTAAAAGGTATGGAAATCCTTGGTCCGAGTCAGCAATAAGTTAAAAAAACGGAGAGTAATCAATGGCAACTCAAAATACCCCAGATCAGAAAAATGAAAAACCGACGAATGGATTTTATATTTTTTCGGGACTAATGGTTGTGTCGCTCGTCGTAATTGCTGTGTATTTAATCAAATCGTATTTGTAGCCTTTGGAAACAACAAAGACCACATTTGTATGAAAGGATCCACCATGAAACTTAAACTGATTGGTATCATCGCTTTCGGTGTTATGTTGCTGCAGGGATGCGGCAAAAAAGAGCAGGCAACAAGCATTGCAGGATGGGAGCGTTATCAAGACCCGTACTTCAAAGTAACTTTTACGTATCCCAAGGGGTGGCATGTTGTGGCAGAGGGCGGGAAAGTCAGCCTGTATACTTCCGAAAGTTCAGTGCAAAAATTTTTCGACCCCACCATGAAGGGCAGCGAAGACGGCGCACAGCTTGTGGTTTACTATGAGAGAATGGATACCGTCAGATCTCTTGAATCGTATGCTGACGAAATAAAGAGTTCACTTTCATCGTCAGGCTTTGTGATAAAAGCCGTTGAGCCTGCGACCATCGAAGGTAATCCCGCATCCAAGATAACATACAGCGGAAGATTTGAAGGCGGGTCAAAGCTGCAGGCAGTTCGGGTTGTTACCATAAAAGACACCCTGGCGTACATTGCGACGTATGCCGCGTTCAACGATTTCTTTACGCCAAACGCCGCCGTGATTGATTCATTCATTGCCTCGGCACAACTGCCGAAGCCAAAATCCGCTTCAACGGCGGTAGATCCTTCCATACCTTCGACAGAATATGAAAAGTTCTCCAATGCCGTTCTTGATATATCGTACCCCAACAATTTTGAGATAGCGATTCCACAACCGAAAGGAGAAGTGCAGTTTTCTCTCCAAATCAAAGGCTACCGCCAGGATTGCTTCATCGTCATTGACCAGCGTCCGGCTAAAAACTTAACCGTTGAGAAGGTATATGATCAGAATGCAAAATCATTCAAGCCGATTTCCAAGGGTGAAACAACCATTGATGGGGTAAAGGCGCTCTTTGTCAATTATTCGGCAATGAAGAATACCGAAAGTAGGGCGTATTTTATCGTCAAAAACGATAAGTTTTATCGGGTTATTATGAATTATTATCAACCCAGCAAGAAAGACCTCCTTCCAGCCTTTGAAAAAACCGTTGCATCCCTCCACATTAAGTAATATTTTGGCATAGGAAAATACGTAAAGCCGGGGCCCTGTTCGGCGCCTCGGCTTTACAATTTTTAATTACCAAAAGACAGCGTGCTTCAACATACCACCATTTCACACGGCAACCCGTCCGTTCAAGAATACGCTACCAGCCGTCCTCGAGTAATAGGATGGCTTCGCAGCGCCGCTATTCTTGACGGCGATTGGGGAACAAGCGTAGCCTACGTGATGGGCATTGGTTTCGCGCTTGCGGGCTACAGCAGTTTTTGGCATCTCTCCCTCATGTTGGCGCTCACGACCCTCGTCGCCATCAATTACATAACCATTTGTCGGCTCTATCCTAACGGCGGGGGTGTGTATAGTTCCGTCTATCATCGCTCTAAACTCCTCGCGGTTATCGGTGCGCTGCTCCTTGCCGCCGATTACGTCATTACAATGGCATTATCTGTCCTTGATGCCTGCCATTACCTGAATATTGAAAATCCCGTACTCTGGGCTATTGTCATTATTCTGCTGGTTGGGGGAATCAATTGGTTTGGTCCGAAACATTCCGGTGGATTAGCAATCATTATTTCTGCGTTTACTCTTGCAACGCTTGCGGTCATCGTCGTGGCTTCGGCGCCGACAGCGATACAGGCTGTCCACATTGAAAGACCCGAAGGCGGTCTTTTCCACAATTGGGGAATTTTTGTCGGGTTCATCCTCAGCCTTTCCGGCATCGAAGCCATATCGAATATGACCGGTTTGATGAAAGATCCGACCCGTGATTCCCGCAGAGCTATTCTTTCCGTTCTCACAAAAGTCATTATTGTCAATGTGTTTCTTGGTTTGGCGATGCATGCCATTCCAGGCTTAAATCCCGGCGACCATCTCGAAGATATGCTTCGCTTTTTGGGAGAACATTATGTGGGTGTGTGGTTTGGATGGTTCGTTGCATTCTCACTGGGTATTCTGCTTATTTCCGCCGGAAACACCGCTTTGAATGATCTCATTTCGATTCAATTTCTGATGTCAGTGGATAAAGAGCTTCCTTCACCGCTGAGGAAATTGAATAAGCATGGCGTCCCTGTTATACCTCTTATTATTACCATGCTTGCCCCTGTTTGTGTTCTGTTGATTATTCATGATATTGAAACGCTGTCGCATTTGTATGCAATTGGCGTTGTCGGGGCGATCACGATCAACTTAGGCTCAACTGCAACCGACAAGACGATGAACCTTAAGCCGTTCGTCAGAGTGTTGATGATTATTTCAGCGACGATCCTTTTTCTTATAGAGATTTCTATTGCCGTCAAAAAGACCGAAGCGACGATTTTTGCCACAACCGTTCTCATTGTCGGGTTAGCCGCTCGCCACGTTGCCCAGCGGAAGTACAAATTGCAGATTCCTGTTCCCGCCGAGGCTGTTCCTGCGGTTGTTCCACCGCGTCGGCGTAGAAAATTGCCGAGCGCGAAGTATCTGGTGGCGTTGAAGGATGGCAATGAAAAACTGCTGAAGTTTGCCATTGATGAGGCTAAAACAAAGAACGCTTTCCTCTTTATATTACGGGTCAAAGAAATTGCGGTCGGCGCCTTGCCTGAGAAATTAGAAATGCCAACCAACGGAACTGAACACCGTATCGAGGAAATCTGCAATGAAGCCAGCGTTGATTATCAACTGATCCAGATACCCAGCTATGAGGTTGGCTACACCATCGCAGAACAGGCAGCGACCTTTGGGGTTGAGCGCATTATTATTGGGGCGCAAAAACGCTCTTTGTTGGAGAACGTCTTAAAGGGAAGCGTTATGCGTTCCTTAAGCGCCCTGTTGCCGGAAGAAGTTCAACTGGTAATTTTCGGTGGTTGATGGAAGCACCCGCCTGCCGGTCGACGCAGGCAGGTTTCGCCGAAAAAGTGAAAATCTTGCTTGAACATGCGAAATTTAATAGGTAAAATGGTAAATCTTGTGCTTGTTATTTCCGTATTATCATCGCTATTGTAATCCCTGTTGTGTCCGCATCACCAATTTGAATTGAACGAGTCATGGCTGCACAACTTTTCCGTACAAAAAACCTGGATAAAATTAAGGCTGATGCGGAAGGCTCTACCGAAGGACATCTTAAACGGTCCTTGGGCGCCGTAGATTTAATATCTCTCGGCATCGGAGCAATTATCGGGACGGGAATCTTTGCCGTGATCGGAACGGCGGTCGCCGGTGGTCCCGATCATCTTGGCGCCGGGCCTGCGGTTTCGCTTTCGTTTATCATTACGGCAATTGCGTGCGCGTTCTGTGCTTTGTCCTACGCGGAGTTTGCGTCGCTTGTTCCGATAGCCGGAAGCGCGTACACCTATTCATACGCGACGCTCGGAGAAGTAGTAGCGTGGATCATCGGATGGGATTTGATTATCGAGTACGCTATCGGCAATGTTGCGGTTGCCATCGGATGGGCGGCGTACTTTCATCAATTGTTCGATGGACTGGGCGTTCATATACCCGCGTGGCTTTCTGTTGATTATCGTTCTGCGCATCAAGCTGCCGAGGCGGTGATGGCGGCTGGCGGGAAAATTTCGCCGGATATTGCTCTCAATTATGAAGCGTGGGTTCAACACCCGACAATTTTCGGCATCCCCTTCATTTTTAATTTTCTTGCTTTTGGTATTGTCGCGTTAGTTACTTGGATTTTAGTCATCGGCATTAAAGAGTCGGCGCGAGCGAACAATATCATGGTCGCATTGAAAGTCGTAATCCTTTTATTTTTTATCGGAGTTGGCGTTCAATATATCAAGCCGGAAAACTGGACACCCTTTATGCCGAATGGGTTTAAAGGTGTATGGACTGGCGCGAGCTTGATCTTCTTTTCGTTTATCGGATTTGATGCCATTTCTACTGCCGCCGAGGAATGCAAAAATCCCGGGAGAGATATGCCAATCGGCATTATCGGTTCGTTAATTGTTTGCACGCTAATTTATGTTGCCACTGCTGTTGTGCTCACAGGCATCGCACCGTGGCGCGAACTTGGTGTTGCTGATCCGCTCGCGTCCGCGTTCGCGCATCTTGGTCTTAATTGGATAGCGGGGATTATCGCTTTTGGCGCTGTCATTTCGATGACGGCGGTGCTGCTGGTGTTTCAATTGGGGCAGCCGCGAATCTTTTTTGCCATGTCGCGCGATGGGTTGTTGCCGAAGTTTTTTTCCAGGGTACATCCCAAATATCAAACGCCGCACGTGACAACAATCTGGACGGGCGTTGTCGTTGCCTCCATTGCCGCAATTGCCAATATCAACGAGATTGTTGAGCTGACAAATATCGGAACGCTCTTTGCGTTCGTCTTAGTCAACGCGGGTATCATCATTTTACGCATCACAGACCCCGATAGACCGCGTGTATTTAAAACGCCGTTCGTTCCCTGGGTTCCACTTCTTGGTATTGCTATGTGTGTTTATTTAATGCTTGGGTTGCCTTGGATCACGTGGGTCCGGTTCGGCATTTGGCTCGTGGTGGGTTTGGCGTTCTATTTTACGTATGGATTTTGGAACAGCCATTTACGAAAGAAAGTGTAAGAGGTCACAACTATAACTCATCTCAAAAATGATGTACTAATGACGTTTTGAAGAGGTTAAAACCCCACAAAATTGTAGTGAACATTATACCACGTCCTATCCCGTTATACGGGATGCAGGAAAACGCAAAGGACGTGGTTATAACCCCGACCTTCAGGTCGGGGACAGAAAAACAATACACACAGGGCTTTTCCGCCGAAGGCGCCTGCCTGCCGCAGGCAGGGATGCGCCTTTGGCGCAAGCCCTGACACCACAACAGAAAGAGTTTTAAAACTCCCTCTACTATTTCAATGGAACAACAACCATCATCGCAACCACAGTTATTGCGCGCACTCGGACTGCGTGAAGGCATTGCCATTCACATGGGTGTTATCATTGGCTCGGGCATCTTTATTGTGCCCGCGACCATTGCGGGACATTTGCATGCGATGGGTCCGATTATGTTGGTATGGATCGTTGCCGGCATGCTGACGCTCTTCGGCGCTTTAACGCTGGCAGAATTAAGCGCGGTGCTGCCGCAGGCAGGCGGTCCGTACGTGTATCTGAGCCATAGCTTCGGACGCCTCTGGGGGTTTTTGTTCAGTTGGAATGATTACTTCATCAATAAATCCGGTTCTGCGGCGGCTATCGCGGTTGCATTCATAACGTTTCTTGCGTACTTCATTCCGGAAATCGGTCCTGAACATGCGTTTTATAAACACCATTGGACGCTCTTTGGCAAAGATATGGAATTCACCATCGGCTGGGTTCAGATTTTTGCGATGGCAACCATCGCTCTTGTAACGTACATCAACGTTCGCGGCGTGAAGTTTGGCGGCTGGGTGATGAATATTTTCACCTCGGCAAAGGTTATAGCATTGGTTGGGTTGATCCTTGCCGCTTTTTTTTCCGGCAAAGGCAGTGCTTCCAACTTCTTACCTTGGTGGCCCGAGAATTGGGAAAGTGGGATGACCGCGGCATTCGGTCTCGCGATGATTTCTGCTCTGTGGGCGTACGACGGATGGATTGATGTAACGCTGACTGCCGGTGAATTTAAAAATCCAAGCCGCAATGTTCCGATGTCGTTGTTTATCGGCACTATTGCTGTGATTGTGTTATACTTAAGTGCGAACCTTGCGTATGCGTATGTGATTCCGATAAACGCAATGCAAGGCTCGCCGCGCATCGCGGCTGATGTTGCAAAAACAGTGCTGGGTCCGGTTGGCGCTTCGCTTGTTATTGTGGGCATTATGTGTTCAGCCTTCGGCACAACGAACGGCATGTTGCTCGGCGGACCGCGTTCCCTGTACGCCGCCAGCGCAGACGGAGCGTTTGCAAAATCCTTCGGTAAAGTGCATCCGCAGTATCGCAGTCCCTATATCGCCATTATTGCGATGGGTGTGTGGAGTGCGCTGTTGACATTAAGCGGCACGTATGAGCAAATTATATCGTATGTGGTGTTCGGCTCTTGGGGATTTTATGCGATGACAGCGTTGAGCGTAATTGTGCTTCGGCGAAAGATGCCGAACGCAGAGCGTCCCTACAAAGCATGGGGGTATCCGTACGCGACGCTGCTGTTTGTTGCGATTGCCGGATGGTTCATTTATAATACGTTGGTTGAGGATACGCGCAACGCGGTAATAGGCATTGTGCTCTTGGTTGCATCTCTTCCGTTCTATTATTACTGGACGAAACAGAAGGATAGTAAGTGAAAAATTTTACCGTAGGGGCATATTGCAATATACCCTTACGAATACCTTTGGATTGTCGCAATTAGCCTTATTAAAATTCGACCATATTTGTAGGGGAAAATAATCTAAACACAGTTTATTTAAATTCCAGTTTCCATTAACATTTATTCAAAGGATTTCCTGATACCATTATGGAACTCAATCTTATTTTAGGGATCAGCGTTGTAGGACTTTTATTTGCAGTCTATCTCATTCGAGATGTCTTAAAGCGCGATACCGGCACAAAGGCAATGCAAGAAATTGCCGACGCCATTAAAGCAGGCGCCGAAGCATTTTTACGGCGACAAAATAGAACGATCGCCTATTTGGCGGTCGCGCTTGCCGCTATCATTTATATTTTGTATGCGTTTGTTCGGGCGCATAACGAGCACGATCCGGCAAGTTCCGCCGACCTTGCGCTCTGGACGACCTTTTCCTTCGTGTTAGGCGCGGCATGTTCCGTTGCCGCCGGCTATATGGGAATGTGGGTTGCCATACGGACGAATATTCGCACCGCTTCGGCGGCAACAAAGAGTATGAATGGCGCGCTCCAAACTGCGCTGCGCGGCGGAGCTGTTTCGGGGTTTTTCGTCGTTGCGATGAGCCTTCTCGGTGTGGCGGGGTTGTTTGCTGTTGTCCGCGCCGCGGGCGTAACAAGCGATGTTACAAAAATCCCCCTCCTCATTGTAGGATACGGCTTTGGAGCAAGCTTTGTAGCGTTGTTTGCCCAGCTTGGCGGTGGAATTTATACTAAGGCGGCGGATGTTGGCGCTGACCTTGTAGGAAAAGTTGAGGCAGGGATTCCCGAAGATGATCCGCGTAATCCCGCTGTCATTGCGGATTTGGTGGGAGATAACGTTGGCGATTGCGCCGGTCGCGGTGCTGATTTGTTCGAATCAACCGCCGCGGAAAATATCGGAGCGATGGTTCTTGCCGCCGCTCTCTATCGGGCGAACGAAAGCATCTTCGCCGCACAAGGACTTTCGCTGTTGGGCGTTTTATTGTTTCCACTGGTCGCCCGCGCA
>JACQBK010000088.1 GCA_016194505.1 Ignavibacteriales bacterium
AAAGCCATTCGCATCTATCTTTCCGCGCGCACGGCTTCCGGTAACGGAGAGTTATTTATCGAAGACCTCGCGCTGCTGTACGCCGCACTTCAGCAATACGATCTTGCGACGAATGAATATGTGCAAATGCTTCGCTCAAGACCTCAGCAGTTAACGTACGTAGAAGCGCGTATGAGTTCCTATATGGGTCGTGATGAAGCCAGGCGCGCCGCGCTCAAAGTCGTGAAAGACGAAGTACAGCGGTCGCAAAACGATGTGAGCCTCCACTCGCTACTCGCATGGCTTTTTATGGAGAGCAAAAATTTTGATTCCGCGCTTGTCGAGTATCGCGCGATAGATAAATTGAGCAAGGCGAACGGAGCGGAGCTGTTCCAGTTTGCGCAACGGGCAATTCAGGAGCGCGCGTACCGCTCTGCGGCAAAAGCCTTTCGCGAAGTGATCGAAGAATATCCGAAGCAAAAAATGATCCCGTTTGCGCGGTACGGATATGCGCGTTCTATCGAAGAACTAAGCCTGGAAGCCGACAGCACATTTGCAATTACCGGCTCCAGCGCGGCACAGCAAACATCCGTTCCATTCCGCGCGTCAAGCGAGCCGGTTTCCGAAACGCGCCCCACGTATCAAGGCGCGCTTGGTCTGTATGAGTCTATCATTAGCGATTATCCCAACTCCGAAACATACATTCAATCGCTGTATCGGATAGGCTTTATTCGTTTCCACCGCTTCTTTGATCTTGATGGAGCGATCTCTGCCTTTGAGAGTGTCCGAAGAAATCCAATTAACCAAAATCTCTCATTGGAGGCGACGGCAAGCATCGCAGAAGTCCAAACTGCGCGTAACGATCTCAAACAGGCGCGCGTGGAATATGCTTCGCTTCTTGGGGTTGATCAATATAGGGAACGGGTTGTGTTCCGGCTTGCGGAGCTAGATTATTTCGAGGCGAGCTTCGATTCCGCCTTAGCAAAGGTGAAAACACTTACCACGAATCTCAACACCGACCTTGCGAACGACGCCCTTCAACTGCTGTATTTCATTCAGGAAAACAAGACCGGCGCACTGCCGGCGTTGAGTGAGTTTGCCAAAGCGGATTTGCTGATGCGCCAGCGGAAATACTCGGAAGCTCTTTCCCGCTTCAAAGAAGTTGCCAAAACCTATCCCACCGCATTGCTTCAAGACGATGCGCTGATGAAAATAGGGGAACTGTACATTCTGCTCAATCAAACCGATGGTGCAATCGGGGTGTTCAAACAACTATCGAACGATATGCCGACCAGCGTCCTTCGCGATCGTGCTCAAATGCGCATCGGTGAGATTTACGAGCGCATTCTCAGGGACATTCCGCATGCCATAGAAGCCTACGAGCAAGTGCTGGTGAAATTTCCTACGTCACTGTACGTGGAAGAAGCGCGTAAGCGCATCCGGCTGTTACGCGGCGATAACATTTAGAATTTCACCACGGATGGGCACGGATTTTTCACGGATGAAGAAAAACAGAATAAAATTTTTAAAATACCCGTGTCTCTCCGTGTTAATTCGCGGTGAGTCATAATTTTTTACTATAGATGGATACGCCATGCCTGCGGCAGGCAGGGATTATCACGGAAGAAAATCGCATGGGAAAACTGCTTTACGAAGATTTAACTTATAAAATTATTGGCGCAGCATTTGAAGTTCACAAGGAATTAGGTCCCGGTTATTTAGAATCAGTTTATGAAGAAGCACTTTGCTATGAGTTAGATAAAAACCGCATTCTCTATCAAAAACAAGTTGAATTAGATGTTCGTTACAAAGATGTCGTGTTCGAGAGAAGATTTCGAGCGGATATTCTGATTGAGGAAAAAGTTTTAGTTGAAAATAAAGCGGTGAAAGCGCTCACAAAACAAGATGAAGCTCAATTACTTAATTATCTTAAAACCACTCAATTGAAAGTTGGGCTGTTGTTTAATTTTGGCTCAAGCAAGTTAGAAAAGATCAGAATGATTCTTTAAAACGGCATACCACGGAGTAACACACCTGCCTGCCGGCAGGCAGGGATTTTCACGGAAAAAGCATAAGATTTTAAAACATCCGTGTTTTTCCGTGAGAATCCGTGGTGAAAAAACAGTATAAATAAAAAATGAAAATCTCGAAAATTTGTTGCAACTACTTTATACTTACTACTTTTCTACTTCTTACTCCACTATTCACCACTCAACTACTTTACTCTCAAAGCAAGCTTCTCATTCCTATGGATTTGAAGCAAACCGACCATCTCAAGTCGTACGGCGTTGCGTTTTGGGTGTTGCAGCATAGCGGCGAGGTGGATTGGCTGCTCAACTACCGTGGCGGATCGTTCATGATAGATTACGCGGAAGTCCTTGCGCGCGAGTGCCGCATTCGCGGAGTTCTGTTCGAGCCTATGAACGCATCAGAAGCATCCACTATCTATGCCGAGGTTCAGCGCGACAATAACAATATGGATGTCGTGAAGCTTGAAAAAGTGCCGAAGATAGCGGTCTATGTGCCGCCGAATTTCAAGCCGTGGGATGACGCGGTAACGCTCGCGCTGGAGTACGCAGAAATCCCCTATACAAAAATTTGGGATGACGAGGTGCTTTCAGGAAAACTTGCGGAGTACGACTGGCTCCACTTGCACCACGAGGATTTTACGGGACAGTACGGGAAATTTTATTCCAACTATCGC
Organism: Ignavibacteriales bacterium; assembly: GCA_016194505.1. Taxonomy (GTDB): domain Bacteria; phylum Bacteroidota; class Ignavibacteria; order UBA10030; family UBA10030; genus JACQBK01. The sequence continues at coordinate 2,684 of JACQBK010000088.1, forward strand.
CACGCGCAATGGTACATCGAACAGCAGCTGTTGTACGAAAAGGAAGCAAAGCGGCTCGGCTACAAAAAAGTCTCCGATGAGAAGAAAGCAGTTGCCCGCGCGATCAAGGATTACATCGGCAACGGTGGATTTATGTTCGCGATGTGCTCCGCGACCGACAGCTACGATATCGCGCTTGCGGCGGAGAATGTTGATATCTGCGACGTGATGTTCGACGGCGACCCGCCGGACCCGAACGCACAAAAGAAAATGGATTTTTCAAAAACGCTTGCGTTCGAAAAATTTACGTTGGATATGAACCCGCTCCGCTACGAGTATTCCGATATAGATATTCCTTCCAGCGATCCGCCGCCCATTCGCGATCCGAATACGGATTATTTTACGCTGTTCGAGTTCTCCGCAAAATACGATCCCGTGCCGAGCATGCTCACCCAAAACCACGTTTCGATCGTGAAGGGATTTATGGGGCAGACGACGGCGTTCAAAAAGAGCCTTATCAAGCGGACGGTTGTAACGTTGGCAGAGCGGGAAGCGACCGAAGAGGTGAAATACATTCACGGCAATTTCGGACGCGGGACTTTTACGTGGTACGGGGGGCACGATCCCGAAGATTACCAGCACGCTGTCGGCGACCCGCCCACCGATCTCACGCTCCACAAAAATTCTCCGGGCTACCGGCTAATTCTTAACAACGTGCTCTTTCCCGCCGCAAAGAAGAAACAGCAGAAAACGTGAGAAGCAGAATCCAGAATCCAGTAGGACTTTCAAATGACCGTCACTAAAGGAAAACGAGAAGTGAAAGAATTTAATTGCTATCAGGATGATACGCGCGCCGAAGCGTACGCCCGGCTGGAATTTCCCGGAACATATTACCTCGCCTACAGGGACTTGCCGGCAGTCATCTCTGAGAATTGTGAAGGAAGCAAAGCGCTGGATTTTGGTTGCGGCACCGGTCGTTCTACCAGATTTCTTCAACGTCTCGGGTTCCAAACTATAGGCGTTGATATTGCGCCAGAGATGATCGAAAAGGCGCGCACGCTTGACCCCGGCGGAGACTATCGTCTTATCGAAAACGACGTCTCTGGCGTCTGTGAAGAAGGCTCTTTTGATCTTGTGCTCTCCGTGTTCACGTTTGATAACATACCCACCATGGAAAAAAAAGTTGAGCTATTCAAAGCGCTTGGGAAGACGCTGAACCACAGGGGAACAATCGTGAGCCTGGTTTCATCTCCGGAGATTTACACCCATGAGTGGACGTCGTTTACCACAAAGGACTTTCCTGAAAATAAATTTGCTCAATGCGGGGACACGGTGAAGATCATCATGACAGACGTGAGCGACAGCAGACCCGTAACGGATATTATTTGGACGGACGAAGGTTACAGGGAAGTCTACAAAAAAGCCGGGCTGAACGTACTCGCGATGCATAAACCGCTGGCAAAAGAGGATGAGCCTTTTCAGTGGGTCAATGAAACACGAATCGCTCCCTGGACTATTTATGTTCTCAAGCGGGGGTGAAAAATAGCGGATAGCACTCAGCGGTCGGCAATCAGCAATCGGTTGGTAAGTTCTAAATGACCGTTATCTCGATATTTCGGGATGACGGTTTCTTTTGGTAGGGGCAATTTCGCGAATCATTGAAACTCTTTTAATAAAAGACGTAGTACTCAGATAAACCCCTTTTACCTTAATGAGCCATGCCGTCAACGAAGATGGTGGGCGCTAATCACCACAAAGACTCCACATAGTTTCCATAAAGATCAAAAACAGTGAATTCCTTAAGCTATTCTTACTATTTTGCTCTCAGTGCAGGGTACACTATAGGGGTACTCGGATGGTTGTTAATCAACAGGTTGAAACCGGAGATTTGGAAGGCGGATTCTGAATATCAATTCCCACATTCATGGAGGGAAACACTTTGGGCTTTGGCGGCTGTCGTTGGAACAATTTCTATCGGCCAGTTTTATATGGCAAAAATGCTGATTCCCAAAGCGCTTATTATCAATTCTGTGATTACAGATGCGCTCAACCAGATAATAATATTTTCTCCATTTCTGTTGTTACTTGTAATTCGGCGCCAACCCCTCACAACGGCTTGGCTCCCTTCGCAAAATCTGCCGTTAAGGTTGGGGATCGGAATGGCTCTTGCGGTGGGCGCGGTGGGTCTGTTTGTTTTAGTTCGACAGCCGTCACAGACATTGGGTGAAATTCTCTTGAATGTATATCATCCGAAAAACGCTCATTATGCCGTTCAGATATTTTTAGAAGATATAGCCGTTGCAATATTGTTTGTTCGCCTTCGATCGGCGCTTGGGCAAAAATGGTTTTTAATTGCACTTATTAGCGTTGCCTTCCTTTTTTCGGCGTCCCATTACCCTTTGAAATTACGCGAGGGGCTGTCGTTTTTCTTGGCAACACGAGATGTTATCATTGATGGCTTGCTTGTCTCGACTGTGGTGTACGTTCTCCAGCGCTCACGGGATATTCTCTGGTTTTGGTGCATTCATTTTGCAATGGACATGATGCAGTTTTATGCCGGCAATATCACAACATAAAAAACAGGAGTTAACCAAATGACGATTCTTTGCGTTCAGCGGTGCGTTGTTATTCTTGCGATACTCTTGTTTCCGCTTTTAGGTTTTGCGCAATCAACCGTGAAAGACGCTCTTCAATTTGAAAAGGAACGAAACTTTGAAGAAGCAAAAAAGACGTATGAGAAAATCATCGCGGGCAATAACAACGATGCTAACGCTCATGTTCTCTTGGGGAAACTTCTTTTGCATCGTTTTGCTGAAATAGAAAAAGCAACCGAGCACGTGGAACAAGCCATTGCCCTTGATGAAAAAAACGCAGAATACCACTTCTTTCTCTCAGAGGTCTATACGGCAGATTTTCAGGAAGCCGGAATATTTAGAAAAATATCGCTTGCAGGGAAAATTAAGAATCAGCTTCTGTTGGCGGTTCAATACGAGCCGAACAACACCGATTACCAAGAAGGACTCATGCAATACTACGTTTTTGCGCCGGGCATTATGGGCGGAAGTTACGCGAAAGCGCGAGAAATCGCAGATGCGATAGCAAAGGATGATCAATACGCAAGCGTGCTGGCGCACGCGGGAATTTTTAGTGCCGAAGGAAATAACCAAAAAGCCGAAGAGTATTTCAGAAAAGCAATTGCGATGGATCCAAAAGACTGGCGCGGATATTACCGTTTTGGCTATCACTATTATGGAAAAGAACTCTACGATCAGGCAATTGCAGAATTTAAGAAGTACATTGAGGTAGCCCCAGATACCGCCGATAGCTACCACAGTCTGGGAGAAGCTTTTCTGAAAGCAAAACGCTACGATGAAGCCATAGAAATGTTCTCTAAAGCATTAACAAAAGATCAGTGGTTTGCCGCATCTGTTTATAGAACGGCGCAGTGCTATGAAGCAAAGAATAACAGCGAAGAGGCACTTCGCGCCTATCAAGAATATCTCAAAATGGAATCGGCCGGGCGACGATCGGAAACCTCTAAAAAGAAGATTGAAGAGCTCGCCCGAAAGTAAGACAAGAGGTCGAAATATAGCGTTTTTTTTGTAGGAGTGATTCTATTGAATCGCCCGTGATTTATTTCTCAAACACCGCTCTTCCCACCTTGCACTCTTCGCAACGCTCCTCGCGGCAGTAGAACTTATAAAGCTGAATTGCCTCCCTGAAAGCAAACATAACCCCTGTATAACAAAAACTGTGACACGGTGCGTTGCTTTCGCGAGAACCTATGCCACAGCATGTTAAAGGGTAAAACTATCTTTTTCTCATTTCATCGCGCTCGACACTACAATATCCTTCTTCGTGGAATTG
>JACQBK010000079.1 GCA_016194505.1 Ignavibacteriales bacterium
ATCATTGCCAAGCCCACCGCCGCCGGCACCCGCCAAAGGCAGGCAGACTGTATGGCGGCTATTGAGGCGGAGAGGTTCCCCTTTCCTCCTACTTTTTTTCAGTCACGAATTTATGGGTTACTTAAGTGCTAAACCAGATAAATTTATGTTGCAATGTAAGTAGGTCTTTTGGTTGAAGCCAGTTCTTCCGTTTGTATGAGTATACTAACAGATCGAATACAAATCCAAGAGCATTATTGATACTTCTATCAAAGAGCCTGTCTTTTAAAGTGTCAGAGAAATGGCTTATTTGCGCTGGATCAAAGTGGGCAAAGCTTGAAAGACTTTTTAGATTTTGATAGTAGGGAGCATCTTTTAAATTCAAATGACGTTGAGCAAAATCCGCTGCGATCTGAGTTCTTGTAAGCCACCTTGTTTCTTTCTCATCACGGAAAAGGGTTGGATCAAAACGCCATGAGTCGCCAAACTGAAAAGTCCCCGTTTGTTTTTTGCAATCCTCGATGACATCGGTTTGTTCAAAAGGTGTGCTGATGTCGCGTAGGAAAATATCAGTCTTTGCAATGGAGGCATAGGTTGGCGCTGTTTCAACGAATCTAAAGTTGGCGAAGTGGAAGAAATTCTCTACCAGTTTTATTCCTTTAGGGGTATCGCTCTCAAGGAAGCTTGCTACCCACAAACAATCGACGCACGTCTCGACAAGATTTCTAAAAATTGCGCCGACCTCCGCAAAATAGCCTGCTGAAAGCTTGACCATTGCTTTGAGATTGGAACTTGTAATACGAATAGCTGCGGCAAAAAACTTATCAGAAACGTCGCCTTTCTCTAGATCGTGGGCATGTTCATTTGCCCAACGCCACACTTCTTCAGCGACTTGGCTAAGTTGCTCCCTACTAGGTCGTGGAATCGAGTCCCTAATGGGCTTGGATATGTCGATAATTGCTGACATCTTTTTAGTAACCTCAAACGCTTTTACAAATGATTAAGGGAATTTATTTACTTGTGGCATTCAACACTTTCAGCAGTCAGAGGTAACGGTAGAGATGTTGGCATCAGAAGCCGCGAGCAAAGTAGAGATTATCAAAGAAAAAGTCAAATCGCGCAGGGAAAGAAGGTAAGAAGTAAGATGTAAAACGTTAGACGGTAAAAACTTATGCGACTCCCCCAAAAAAAACATCGGGATAGGTCAGCGTAAAACTGGAAACTGTGGACCTCAAACTGGTGACATACCACTTACAACCTTCAACTTATGCCGTTTTTGCCGATTTGCGGCATGCCGTACAGCGGCATCGGCATCCCGCAAAGCGAGACAACCTACCACCTTCAACCTATTTCCTACCTAAAATCAACGTTTTCCCGCCATTACCTTTAGTAATTACTACACTTTCCGCCTTAAAATCTTATTTGACTTTGAGGGACTGTTTTCTTATAATCTTATGTAATTCAATGACTTATCCGTTACACTGTCGTATGTCAGTGCCTCGGCTTTCCCTGATGGAAGGGGCAATCGTTACCTTCTGCATTACCTATGTCCAATACTGCAAAGTGGGTTCTTGGCATCTTCGCCGGCTTATTTGTCCTGGGCTGTTTCTTTTTTCTATTCCTAATTTCTGTGTTTCTTTTTGGTACCGAAGATGATGATACCATCGCTACTGGCGGTGAGCGCGTAGCCGTAGTGGAACTGAACGAACCCATTCTCTCATCTCATGAAATCGTACGTCAATTTAAAAAGTATCGCGAGAACAACTCGATTAAGGCAATCGTTTTTCGCGTTGAGTCTCCCGGCGGAGGAGTTTCCGCAAGCCAGGAGATTTATGAAGAGGTTAAGAAAACCCGCGATGGCGGTAAGCCGGTCGTTGTTTCGATGGGATCGGTTGCAGCAAGCGGCGGTTACTATGTTGCGTGCGGCGCGAATAAAATATTTGCCAACCCCGGAACGCTTACGGGAAGCATCGGCGCTATCCTTCAATTTCTCCATTATAACGAATTGATGAACAAAATTGGCGTTGATGCTTCTACAATTAAGACAGGAAAATTCAAAGACACAGGCTCGCCGTTCCGAAAAACTACGGAAGAAGAAAAAAAGTATTTAGACCTAGTTCTGGCGGATGTCTATGACCAATTTGTCAGTACTGTTGTAACGGAGCGAAAACTGAAAAGGAAATTTGTCGAGCAATATGCTGACGGTCGAATTTTTACCGGACGGCAAGCGCTCGAATACGGCTTTGTTGATTCACTTGGCACGATGGAAGATGCAGTAAGTCTTGCGGCAAAGCTTGGCGGCATCAGCGGCAAGCCTAAAGTCGTGAAAGAATATAAACGGAGAACATTCCTTGAGCGCATGTTGGGAGTGACGGCGACAGATATTACAGGCCTGCGGAACGAATTGTTCCATCAGCCCGTGTTGCAGTACAAGTTTACTTCACCTTACTAATAATTATAGGAGGCATCTTGACAAAAGCGGATATCGTTGATGTGATTGCTGGGGCAACAGGGCTGACCAAGGTAGAAACGGAAGCCGTGGTTGATGGCTTCATCTCCACCGTTATTGACGCGATGAAGAACGGAAAAAATATTGAAATTCGCGGGTTTGGCAGTTTCAAAGTTAAAAAGCGCAAAGGGAGAATGGCTCGTAATCCCCGAACAGGTGAGCAAGTGATGGTGGACGAGCACTTTGTCCCTATTTTCAAAGTATCCAAAGATTTAAAACATATTGTTGACGAAAACCTGAAGAAGAATCCGCCACCGGTAAAGCATGAAGCCTAAAGTATTTTGTTCTGAATGTGAAACGGAGCTACAGTGGGGAGATAAATTTTGCGCTTCCTGCGGTCAACCTGTCGAGTGGACTAAAGAACCCTCTGTACAAGGTGCTCAATCGGAGTCATTTGCAAAAGGCGTCATAGCGTGCAAAATGTGCGGAGCGGATAACGAAGCGGGCGCTGAATTTTGTCGTGCATGCGGTGCGAATTTGGGCGTTCAACATCAAAAGTCTCCTCAAAAAAAGAAATCAAAAGAACAGCATCGTAAATCGGGCGGAAAAAACATTTCCGATTCGCCGATTGCAGGTTCTTGGAAGACGATCGTAGGGGTTATTGTATTTGTCGTTGCAGGCGTGCTTATTCTTGAGTTTGCGACGAACCGAAAAGACCTTCCGCAGGTGCAACAGACTGAGCCGGTAGCGGGCGCCAATATGCAGGCTGTCTCGCAAATAGAGGAGATGGAGAAGCAGGTTGCCGCCACTCCTAACGATGCACAAGCGATAGTGAAGCTGGCAAATTTTCTGCAGGATAATCGCTTCTATGATAAGGCGCTCAAATATTATAAATCGTACCTCGAAAAAAATCCAAAGGACACCAATGCACGCGTGGACTTTGGCATTTGTTATTTTGATCTTGGAAAATTAGATGAAGCGCAACAGCAAATGGAGTTGGCATTAAAAACCGACCCGAAACATCCGATGGCGCATTTCAATCTTGGCATTGTCAATTTGCGCGCAGGCAAAATAAAAGAAGCCAACGAATGGTTTAAACGAACTGTTGCTCTTGATCCAAACAGCAACGTCGGACAACAAGCCCAGCAGTTTCTTGACCAACATTCTAACTCACAAAATCTTCAAACCAAATAGGAGGTCGCTATGCCCAGTGGTAAAAAGCGGAAGCGCCACAAAATGGCAACGCATAAGCGCAAAAAGCGTTTGCGTAAGATGCGTCATAAGAAGAAGAACCGTTAGTATTTTATAAGTTCATACTGCCCTGTTAGCTTCACCGGCAGGGCAGATTTTTTGTCTCAATGTAAATTGTTCGTTCCCTATGAAATTGAAAATAGCCGGTCTCGCGACGATATGTGTGGTTCTGTTTGTCGTCCTTGTTACGCGTGAATCATTAGGATGGGGATTCTGGGCGCACAAGGAAATCCATCGTTACGCAATCCAATCACTTCCTCCGGAACTGAAGCCATTCTTTGAAGCGAACGCCGATACAATTATTTCCGGTTCTATTGCGCCCGATCTTCGGACATCCGCCGACAAAGAAGAAGTTCCTGTGCATTTTATAGATATTGATCGTTATGGCAAGTACCCATTTAAAGAACTACCGCAAAAGTATTTTGATGCCGTGAAGAAATACGGCAAAGTGAGGGTTGATTCCAATGGCACACTCCCATGGCGCATCGAAGATTTTACCTTAAAGTTGACTGCCGCCATGAAACAGCATGACAAAGGCAAAATATTGTTTTATGCAATAAATCTCGGGCATTATATTGCTGATTCCAATGTGCCGCTTCATGCTATTGAAAATTATGATGGACAACTGACGAATCAGAAGGGAATCCATGCGCGTTGGGAATCCCGCATTCCTGAAATGTTTGGAAAAAATTATCCCCTCGCCGCGGAAAAAATTGAATATATCAAAGATCCTCTTCAGTTTGCTTTTTCTATGATATTGGAAGGCAATCGCATTGCAGACACAGTGCTTACTATGGATCTCAAAGCGAAAGAGGGTATTCCTGAATCAGAGTTGTATCAAGAAGTTACGAGGCGGGACGGCAAGAAAGAAATGCAGCTTACCGATACATACTATCAACGTTACAACGAGTTACTCAAGGGCATGGTCGAGCGACGAATGAAACTATCCATTCGTAGGGTGGCAAGTTATTGGTATACCGCTTGGGTGAATGCCGGCAAGCCTGCGTTGCCGCTTTAATTTTTTTATGAACCGCCAACCTGCCTGCCGGCAGGCAGGGACGCCAAGGTTGTGAAAACGAATGAGCCGAGCGAACAACTTGACCGGTTAGCTCGTGAGGTTATCGGAGCTGCACTTGAGTTCATAAAAGACTAGGTCCGGGATTTTTGGAATCTGTTTATGAAGAAGCGCTTTGTATCGAATTGAATTTGAGAAATATACCGTTTGAGCGTCAAGTACCTATAGATGTTGAATATAAAGGAACGATGGTGGGTCAAGGAAGAATTGACATGCTGATTGCCAAGTTATTGATAGTCGAGCTAAAAGCCGTTGAAGCATTAGCTCCTATACATTCTGCCCAAACAATATCGTACCTCAAAGCAACGGAAAAAATCTCGCGCTTTTGGTTAATTTCAATGTAAGTGTATTGAAAGATGGAATTAAAAGGATTATTCTCTCATAAGTTGTAGTCTTTCTTGGCGCCTTGCCTGGCCCCGTTCACCTCGTTTCACGAGGTAAAACGGGGGCGGTTGAAAGTTGTTAGATTGTTGTTTCTTTAGCTCTTATTTTCTACTTTCTTTGAAGTAATTGTAGGTTCAAAATATTATTAATGGAGGTTTCAATGGCGAATGAAAATGACGGCATGGCAAAAGGGTTAATTATCGGATTTATAGCGGGAAGCGTTGTTGGGGCGGTGCTTGCATTGTTATACGCTCCGAAAAGCGGAAAAGAATTTCGTGCAGATCTCAAAGAAAAAACCAATGAGTTGGTTGACAAAGGAGAAGAATACCTTGCGCACGCGAGGAGCAAAGCGACCGAAATTATCAACGAGGGGAAGAAAAAATCCGATAGTCTCCTCTCCGATGCTCGCAAGCAGGCAAATAGTTTGATGGGAGATGCAGAGCGTATTCTTTCCGATGCGCGCAGTAAAAGCGGAAGTTGATATTCTCGTTTGTAAATCTGTGGTTGTTGGCGTAGTCCACTAAGGTCAGTACAACGTTGTTAATTCTCAAAAGGAATTTCGCGTGGAAACAGTTCTCGCGTTGGCTCAATTGTTGGCGCTCTTATGTGTTTCGGCGCTGTGCATTTATTTGATCGTCGTGTTGAAGCAATTCAAGAAGGATTTCACCGAGCTTAACCAGCACTCCAGGCCTGTTCTGGAAAATCTTTCGTTCATTACGGAAAAGCTAAAATCGGCTGCAACGAAAATTGACGAGCAAGTGGATATTGTGAAAAGCTCGTTGGAATCCGTTAAGGTCGTGGCTGATAGTGTGGTTATGTTTGAGCAGAGAGTCCAAGAGCAACTTGAAGGACCGATTATGCAAGTTGCCTCCGTGATCGGTTCAACGATCAGTGGCATCACTGCCTTCATGAACCGCTATCGCAATCCCTAACCTGAACACCATGTCGACGTGGTGTTCATTCTGTGAAGAGGCATTACTGTCTCTGGTATAGTAAAAGAAAACGCTGTTGTAGATGAAATAAGGAGATCAAAACGTGGCAAGCTCCTCTAAAGAGTACTCAATTGAAAAAATTCGCAATATAGCACTTATTGGTCATGGTGGTTCAGGAAAAACGACATTAACCGAAGCCTTACTCTACACCGCCGGAACGCTTAACCGCATGGGCAAAGTAGAGGAAGGCTCAACCGTTTCTGACTATCACCCTGATGAAATCGAACGACGCATATCTATTAACGGATCGTTAGTAAATTGTGATTGGCAAGGGGGGTATAAATGTAATATTCTTGATACGCCCGGCTATTCGGATTTTACCGGCGAAGTGATTAGCGCTCTCCGCGTAGCGGATACCGCTGTTGTGTTGCTCAAAGCAGTCGAAGGAACGGAAGTAGGAACCGAAATCGTGTGGGGATATACGAAACGCTATGAAACACCCACCGTGTTTCTTGTCAACAAGCTTGATAACGAGAACGCGGATTTTGACAACGCAGTCGCATCAGCAAGAAACCGCTTCGGACACGACGTGACCCTTGTTCAATTCCCTGCAAATGAAGGACTGGTTTTTGATTCGATTGTTGATGTCCTGAAAATGAAGATGTATAAGTTTAACCGCGATGGAAGCGGAAAAGCTGTCGAATCGGATATTCCTGCTGAGTTGAAGGAGAAAGCTGCTTCGCTTCATGAAGAGCTTATCGAAAAGATCGCGGAAACCGATGAAGAGCTCATGAACAAATTTTTCGAAGAAGGAACTCTGAAGGACGCAGATTTGCAAAAAGGTTTGCGGCTTGCCTTGAACACGCGAAAAATCTTTCCGGTTTTTTGTGCGTCGGCTTCGATGAATATAGGCATGGCAGGGTTGTTGGATTTCCTTATTAGTTACGGTCCTTCGCCAAAGGATCGAGGCGCAGTAAAAGCAATCGATCTTGCTAAGAAGCAGGAAATTCAAGTTACTCCTGATTTATCTGCACTTCCATCGTTGTTTGTGTTTAAAACTGTTTCCGAACAGCATGTGGGGGAGCTTTCGTTCTTCAGGGTGTGTTCCGGGGCAGTTACACCGGGTCTCGATCTTACTAACGAATCAAACGGCAAAGTTGAACGCCTCGGTCAGTTGTTTACGATGAATGGTAAAGAACGAAAAGATATTGGTAAACTTGTTGCAGGGGATATAGGCGCTGTCGTTAAATTGAAAGACACCCATACGAACAATACTCTCAGCAGCAAAACTTTTCCCGTCACCTATCCCTCCATCGAGTTTCCCGAACCGGTGATACGAATGGCCATTGCCTCGAGAGCTAAAGGCGATGAGGATAGGATTGCTACGGGATTGCATTCATTGCACGAGGAAGACCCCACATTTCTCGTTCAAGTGGACGGTCAGCTTCATCAAACCGTTATTGCAGGGCAAGGTGAGCTTCATCTTCTCATCGTAACAAAGCGCCTGAAAGAAAAATATGGCGTGGACGTTGATTTGAACGAGCCGAAAATTCCCTACAAAGAAGCGATCAAAGCAACTGTTGCTTCGTCGGAATACAAACACAAGAAACAATCCGGTGGGCGCGGCCAGTTTGGACATGTGTATCTGAAGATTGAACCGCGGCCGAGAGGTTCCGGATTCGAATTTGTTGATGCTATTGTTGGCGGTGTTGTGCCCGGTAGATTCGTACCCGCGGTAGAAAAAGGAGTCATCGAGACGATGCAGCGCGGAGTTATCGCTGGATGCGAAGTCGTTGATGTTCGGGTAACGTTGTTTGACGGTTCATACCACACGGTGGATTCCGACGAGCATTCATTTAAGATCGCAGGCTCTATGGCATTTAAAAAAGGATTTCTTGAAGGAAGGCCTGTGCTCTTGGAGCCAATCAATGAAGTTGAAGTCGTTGTGCCGGAAGAGTACATGGGAGACGTGATGGGCGATATTTCAGGACGACGCGGAAAAATTTCCGGCATGGAGACAGAAGGACCGTTCCAGAAAATCAAAGCTATCGTTCCGATGTCGGAGTTGCATAAGTACTCAACAATTTTGCGTTCGATGACTCAAGGACGAGGCGTCTATCGGACAAGGTTCTCCCACTACGATGAATTACCCCGCGAGCAAGTGGAAAAGGTCATCGCAGCGGCTGAAAAAGCAAAAGTCGAAGCGGAATAAAAAAATAAGATGTGAGAAGTAAAAAGTAAAGATGTGAATTGCAACGGGAGAAAGAAATCCAATATGAGATCCATTGTAAGAATTATAAAAAAAGATGAAGAGGAAAAGTTTAATCTTGAATATTGGTTAAAGAGAACACCCGAGGAACGTCTTGAAGCTGTGCAATTGTTACGTGAACAGTATATCCGATATTTTAACAAACAAGTTCTTTATCGTGAGAGTCGAAAAAGACTTCGAAGAATTTATAAAGTTACTCAACAAGCATAAAGTAGAATACTTGGTGGTGGGAGCTTATGCCGTCGCTTTTCACGGTCACCCAAGGAATACTGGAGATATAGACATTTTTATTAACAGCAACGAGTCAAATGCAACAAAGCTTTTGCGGGCTCTCAAGGATTTTGGTTTTAAATCTTTAGGTCCCAAAAAAGAAGATTTTTTGGATCCTTATTCTGTAGTTCAATTTGGATTTGAACCGAATAGAATTGATATTATATCCTCTATAGACGGAGTAAAATTTGGGACAGCCTTTAAGGAAAAAGTGCAAGGCAAAATGGGACAAGAAAGAGTTTGGTTTATTTCCTTGAATCATTTACTTCGAAATAAACAGTCTACGGAGAGAAAAAAAGATCAAGCGGACGTTGAATTACTTTTAAAGCTTCGGAAGAAAAAGGAAAAAAAATAGATCTTATCGGCTGTGGCTCTGTTGCTGTATAAGTTTATAGTTGAAATTTTCGGTTTATATTTCTATACTCCATCATTACGAAAAGGGGGAGAAGGATATCGGCGTGCAGGTTTTTGCTCCATTGTTTCTGTGTACGCTGAACCCGTGATAACTCTTGCCGTCGTCTCTTCCTAAGCGATATTTCCGCGACACTTTATTATTGGCGAATAGCACTAGAATGATTTTCTCACTACGCAAATAAAGTTGTGTCATTAGAAAAGAAAATTCAGTCAAAGAAGGCGCGTATCGGTGTTGTGGGGTTGGGCTACGTGGGTTTGCCTCTTGCTGTTGAGTTTGCAGCAAAAGGATTCGAGACGGTCGGCATTGATGTTGACGCATCGAAGGTGGACGCGGTAAATTCCGGCAAAAATTATATTGCGGATGTTGAAGATAAAAAATTTCGCGCCGCAGTAAAAAAGAAAAAGCTTTCCGCGTTGGACAATTTTGATTGTGTCAGCACGCTCGATGTTATTTACATCTGTGTTCCGACGCCGTTTACTCCCAATAAAGAGCCTGATATTTCCTATATTGTTTCTGCTGCCGAAAAGATCGCTCTTAAGCTTCGCAAAGGCCATCTTATTATATTAAAGAGTACAACTTTCCCTAATACAACGGAAGGATATGTGCAGCCAATCCTTGAGAAAACGGGTCTGAAAGTCGGCAGAGATTTCTATCTTGCTTTTTCTCCGGAACGCATTGATCCGGGAAATAAAAAATGGACAACAGCTAACACCCCTGTCGTTGTTGGGGGCGTAACGCCTACCTGCACGAAGTTGGCTTGTCTGGCAACTGAACAGATAGCAGAAAAAGTGGTTCCAGTTTCTAGCCCGAAAGTGGCGGAAATGGAAAAATTGTTGGAAAATATTTTCCGTAGCGTCAATATCGCCCTTGTTAATGAATTGGCTCAACTGTGTGATCGAATGGGTGGGATCAATATGTGGGAAGTGGTCGAGGCGGCCGCTACAAAACCGTTTGGGTTCATGCCATTCTATCCCGGTCCGGGTATTGGTGGGCACTGCATTCTGATTGATCCTTACTATCTTGCATGGGTAGCCCGTCAGTATGATTTCCAAACGAATTTCATTACGCTCGCTGCGGAAACGAACGAGAACATGCCGTTCTACGTTAAAAATATGGTTATGCGGGAAATTAGCATGTCGCCGGTCAGTTTCCGTAATGCGAACATAGTTATTCTAGGTATCGCTTTTAAAAAGGACGTAGATGATACTCGACATTCTCCGGCGCTTAAGGTGATGGAGCTACTTCACGCCGATGGAGCGCGGAATATCGTCTACAATGACCCTTATGTCCCTAAAGTTCAAATTGATGGATTAAATTTTCAATCGGTTGCGGTGACCAAAGAGTTGATTCAAACTGCTGACTGTGTTTTGATTACAACAGATCATTCTTCGTATGACTATGATTTTATCGTGAAAAACGCTAAACGTGTGATTGATGCTCGGAACGCTACAAAGAATGTAAAATCGGGAAGGGAAAAAATTGTGCTGTTGGGTGATGGGAAGTAAGGAACATGTCAACGCATACACGAATTGGAGAAAAATGGTCAAGTCTCCAAAGTAACGTAAGAGTAAATGAATATGAAGGATAAGCGATACACTTGAAACGACTCTTTTCTCCATGGCGCTCGGCATATATTCAAACTTTCAAAGACGAGAAAAAGTCTCAGCAATGCCTGTTTTGCCGCATAGCAAAAGAAAAAAAAGACGAAAAAAATCTTGTCGTATGGAGAGGGAAAAGTTGTTACGTGGTAATGAATTTGTTCCCTTATAACAGCGGGCATGTATTAATAGTGCCTTACATGCATACATCCCATTTTGGGAAATTAACAAGCGAGACGAGCGCCGAAATTATGTATGTATCATCTCGATGCATGAAAGCGTTGGAAAAGATTAGCAAGCCGCAAGGCTTCAACTTCGGGACGAATCTTGGTAGAGCGGCGGGGGCGGGGATTGAAAAGCATGTACATTTTCACATCGTTCCCCGTTGGAACGGCGACACGAATTTCATGCCGGTTCTTGCTGATGTGAAGATGATTTCCGAGGATATGAAAAAAACGTGGAAGAACCTGAAGAGGCTGATGGATCGGCAATAGCTAAGAACGTTGTACAATTCGTATAAGTCTATAAAAGAATGTTTAATAAGGATGATGGAATGAGAATCTTTCAATGGTTGGTTTTTTGTTGTTTCCTTTTTTTGTCTTCATCTGTCTTTTCGCAAACCGAAGCTGAAAAAGAAAATCTTATTAATAAGGCACAGCAAGGAATTGTAACGAAACTTTCCCCTGAGCAATTACAAGTCAAGCTTAAAGAACTTGGTCTGAGCGAAGAGGAGGCGCGACGAAAAGCGAAAGAACGCGGACTTAACTTCGAAGATTTTATCCGAGGAGTCAAAGCTGAAGCGCCAGGTCGGATTACAAAACCTCCCAAAGAAGAGCAGGTTGGGCAAGTTTCAGAGTTGGCAAACGCTCTTCGAGATACAGTTCCTTCGCCAAAAGGATTACAGGATTTGGATTATTTCGGGTACGATATTTTTAAACATATCCCTGCGGCGTTTGAGCCAAACGCAGTTGGACCAGTAGACCCCGGGTATCTCTTAGGTGTGGGCGACGTGGTACGCTTAACAGTTTGGGGTCAGGCTGAATTTCAGTATGAACTGGATGTTGATCGAGAGGGGAGAGTTTTTATCCCTAATGTAGGACAAGTATTTGCGCTCGGAACACCACTGAACAAGTTGCAACAAAAATTTAGACTTGTACTCTCAAAATATTATTCAGGGCTTGCTACAAACCCTCCAACGGCCTTCTTGGATGTTACCATTGCAAAACTCAAGCCGCTTCGTGTGTTTGTTATGGGTGAAGTGAAACAACCCGGTGGATATACGATTAGTAGTTATGCGACGGTTTTTAACGCTCTCTACGCCATTGGGGGTCCACTCACAAAGGGAACATTACGGACGATCAAAGTCCTTCGTGAAAATGAAGTGGTTGCCGTCGTCGATTTATATGATTATCTGTTGCGCGGGGATAAATCGAGCGATGTTCGTCTTCAAAATAATGACGTAATTTTTGTACCCCCGCGGGGCAAAACGGTTTCGATACGAGGAGAAATTCGAAGGCCCGCGATTTATGAATTGAAAGGGAATGAGGACTTAAGGACGTTGGTTGGTTACGCCGGTGGTTTGTTAGCTACGGCATACGTAGACAACGCACAGATTGATCGCGTCAGGCCGTTTGAAAGTCGTGCAAAGAATGTTGATGATCGCTTCATTGTCGACCTCAATCTTGGACAAGTAATGAAAAATGGCGGTAAAGAGGCGATGTTATACGATGCAGATGAAATGCAGGTTTTCTCGATCTTAGACGAGAAAAAAAATTACGTAACGATACGAGGCTCTGTGTGGAGACCGGGGCGATTTGAACTAGGCAGTATTAATACCATCCGCGAGCTTATTAAAGCAGCTGAGGGCGTTCTCCCCAAAACATACTTAGAGCGTGCACACCTTATACGGCTTAATGAGGATAGAATCACAACAACGATGATTCCGTTCAATCTGGGAAAGCTTTTAAATGACGCTGCAAGTGACATGAAGCTTGCCCCAAAAGATTCGGTCATTATTTATGGGTCAGAAGTTGTTGAGGTGAAAAATAAGTCTGTTGCTATCTACGGGCATGTGAAAAAACCTGGAATATACATATTACGGGATCGTATGTCGCTTGCTGATTTCATTTTACAAGCAGGTGGGTATACAGAAGATGTAGATTTGCTCCAAGCCGAAATTTCCCGAGTTCGTCCAGATGGGTTACATGGTGATTCGCTTGCCATTATCCATCATTTGAAATTATCTAATGATTTTGTTATTACATCGGCGAATGAGAATTTAAGCCCGACCAAATCTTTGAGAAATATGTCACCCGACCAGTTCATTTTGCATCATAGGGACCAAGTGTTTATTCGACCCAATCCAGATTATAAATTACAGCAAAATGTGACCATTGAAGGAGATTTTACTTATCCCGGAGTGTACGCAATCAAGCAAAGAGGCGAGCACATTTCTGAGATTCTTGAACGTGCAGGTGGTCCAACAAAAACTACCTATCTTGACGGAGCGCAATATTTGCGAAAAGGTGTAAGACTTATTGTTGATCTCGAAAAAGCTTATTATAAAAAAGACCGGGACAATGATATTATCGTGTCGAATGGGGATAGCATTGTTTTTAATCCTCGTCCGCGGACGGTGCTTGTGAGTGGGCAAGTAAATAAGCCGGGATTGTTTTCGTTTATTGAAGGAGATAATGCGTCGGATTACATAGACCGTGCAGGTGGTAGAACCGATAGTGCCAGCTATACACTGTTAATCTCTCCGACAGGAGAAACAAAAAGGGTGAACTTTGGATTGTTCTCTGCTAACCCTAAAGTCCTCGATGGTTCGGCCATAAACGTATTAAGAATGCCCCCCGAAGTGTCCGAGGAAAAGAAAGTTGATTGGTCTTCCACAATTAAAGATGCGTTTGCAATCATTGCGAGCGCGACTACAGTTATTTATTTGATTTCGCAGGTAAAATGACGAGGAGGGATTGTTGAGGGAGAGAAGCAAAATAAATGAATGACCGAGTTAGAAAATCGCGGATGTAAAATTTAATCCGATTGTTGTTCAAAATCTAATTTTAATATCAATACTTAATTTCAAATCTTAACCTTCAACCCTTTTCGATGCCTTTGAACCAAGATCAGCCTCAATCCACCAATTCTTTCCAATACGATTTCCTTTTTGCGAGTATTGTACAGCAAGTGTGGAAAAGGCGTAAACTGATTGTCATGTTTGTAGTCATGACCACTTTTTTTGCCGCCGGCATTATACTGTTTGTTCCTAACAAATATGTAGCTGAAGTAACAATTCTTCCTGAGCTGGAGAAAAATAAATTGATGGGATTTTCCGGCATTTCTGATTTGGCTGGTCTCACTGGTCTCAATGTAGGGGATGCGCCAGTGGCTAAGCTCTACCCGATGATTATTAAGAGCGCAAGAATCTTGGATGAAGTTATATATAAAAAATATAAGACAAGTTCACTCTCAGACTCCGTGTCGCTCGTTCAATTTTGGAATATCAATAATGGCACGGAGGACGAAAAGTTTGAGAATGCGCTTAAACATTTACAAGCAGCGATGGAGATCGAATTTGATAGCAGGCTCGGAACGATGCGGATGAAGGTGGAGATGGAAGAGCCAAAACTTGCAGCAGATGTGGCAAATTCTATAACTGCTGAACTTGACCTTTACACCCGGATAAAACGACGCACGAGCGTGACGGCCCAAAGAGAATTTATCGAGCAACGATTAGCAGAGGTCACTCAAACGCTTAGGGTTGCGGAAGATTCTATCAAAAATTTTCGAGAAAAAAATAGACGCATCATTGATTCTCCGCAGCTTATCATAGAGCAAGGAAGACTTGAGCGCGCCCTGCAAATCAATTCCACGGTATTTATAGAATTGAAAAAACAAATAGAGATTGCTAAAATTGAAGAGATAAAGAATATTCCCGTTATTAATATACTTGATGCAGCTCGGGTGCCGGTTCAAAAATCCTCCCCCAACAGACGATCAGTGGTTAGTATTGCTTTTTTTCTGAGTCTGGTTGTGGCTGTCATGGCAGCTTCTTTAGAAAATTGGATCGTTGGCTTGTTGAAGGCATTTAACGGTATCCTTGCTAACCTAGGATTTTTTACATCGAATAAAGAAAATAAGTTTTGAAAACGTTTTAAGCTGACGTTTTTAAAAATGAGATTTCTCAAAAGTTTTATGGTGGTAGGAGCAGGGCGATATTAGACTCCGCGAAAGAGTCGTTCTGCCAAAAATCGTGGAAGGTTGTTTCCTGTAATTGCTTCTGCCGCTGCTTGGATATTGTAGTCGGCGCGAATGGTTTGATACGTCCATGCATCTGTATCGAGCAAGCCGAAGCTCAGTTGGGGGTTGTGGTCGCGGGGTTGCCCCACGCTTCCGACGTTGATAAGAAAACGAATATCTTTTTTGAGATGGAAGGTCTTGAGATCTTCGCCGCATATAAACGGAACGTGCGAGTGGCCGATGAAACAGAAGGGCGTTTTGAAGTATTCAAACTGCGGTTGAGCCTCTTCGAGGGAAACGATATAACCCCACTGCTCTGGCGCGGTGGGATTGGCATGGACAAGTGTAAGAAGCTCTGATGTGATGATATAAGGCAGACTCGCAAGATAGTCGGAGTTTTCTTTGATAAGAACCTTATGAGTCCAGTGTGCAGCGATTTGGCCATCCTTTGTGAAGTACTGAGCGTGGGAAGTATCAAGTGCTGCGAGATCGTGGTTTCCAAGAACACAGTGGGTTGCGCGTTGCCGAATAAGGTCAATGCACTCGTTAGGATTACCGCCATAGCCGACGATGTCGCCGAGACAGCAGACTTCGTCAGCATGGAACTCATCAATGAGGGAGAATGCTTTACGAAGCGCCTCGAGGTTTGAATGGATATCTGAGAGGATGGCAATGTGCATAGTGAGAACAACAAACAAGTAAGCAATAAGATAAACAACATTTATCCAAAATCAATATAATTGTGGAATCTTTCGGTGGCATAATGAATAACGGCAAAGGGGAATTCAAGAGAAGTTCGACGAACAGGCTATCCTCGGAGCTATCATTTCAGGAGGACATCTATGTCATCCTTCGGGGAAGATGGATGATCCTGACGATCTTTCTTCTGGTGATGGCGGGGACAGCGTTCTATACATTTACTATGGACCCGGTGTATGAGTCAACTGTGGCGGTGCTTGTTGATACGAAAGGACAGCAATCACAATTGCCGCTCTTTGAGGGAGCGGGAGGAAGCACAGTAAAAAATATTAAAAATGAGGTGGAGATTCTAAGATCGCGTTTGCTTACGGAAGCTGTTGCTCGGCGCCTGTTGCAAAAGGGTTATGTTGATGCGGTAAAACGAGAAAGAATTCCAATTGTACAGCCTTCAGTGGATGAACAGTGGAGCGATAGCAGTAGGGCTGTTGCGCAGATCGCTAGGAGGCTCGCAGGGCAGGTCGAATTTGAGATTATACGTGATTCAGACGTAATCAAGATTACCGCTAAAAGCAGTCAACCTCGAGAAGCTGCTCTGCTTGCAAATACTTATGCTGAGACGTATTATGAAAGGAATCTTTTTGCAAGCCGGACACGCTCAAGGTCTGCGCGTGAGTTCCTTGACGGACAATTAAAGACGAGGAAAACGGCTCTCGATGAATCGGAGAGTAACCTCCAAAATTACATGGAGCAAAAAGGGATGGTCTCGCTGGATGGTGAAGCAAACAAGGTTATTGACCAGCTTTCTCAATTAGAAGCGCAGCGGGATGCCGCCGACATAAGTCTGCAATCTTTGAAGAAAACACTGTCCTCGTATCAGGAACAGCTTGCGACGCAGGAGCCTAATGTTGCCAAAGCTATCGGCGAGGCAAATGATCCTTATATCCGCATGTTGCAAGAACAGCTTGCGAAATTAGAAGTGCAACGGGATATAACCATTTCTAAGAATCCAGTTACCGCAACTCAAGGAATTTATGCTCAAGACCTTAGAGAGATCGAAATTCAAATTGGAGCGCTTAGAGAGAATCTGAAGAAGAGAACGGGTGAGTTTCTCCAGTCGCTTCTTCCGGGTCAAAGAACAACAGGTCAATCAAGTGATCCTCTGGGTTTCCTAAGCGAAGCCAAACGAAAGATCATTGAAACGCAGATCGAGATTCAGTCGCTTCAAGCGAGGAAGGATAATCTTCAAAACATCATTGCTCAATATGAACTGCAGTTTGAGAGTATTCCTCAGAAAAACATTCAGTTTGCTCGCTTGCAACGCGCACGATTGAGTAATGAGAAGCTTTACCTGTTAGTGGAAGGAAAATTCAATGAGACGGCTATTAAGGAAAAATCCGAGTTTGGGTATATTGACATCATTGATCCGGCAATTGTGCCGAGTGCGCCTGTCAGTCCAAAAGTGAGGTTATACCTCGCCCTCGGTGCGCTGCTAGGGCTTGGGTTGGGTATAGCAATGGTGTTTTTGTGGGAATATATAGATGAGCGGGTTCGCACACCGGAAGAGTTGAAGAAGCAAGGATACTCAACGCTGACGACGGTCGAATTGATGAATGGAGAGATCAAAAGAATGGGGGGGAAGAAAAGAATCTTGCGGGATGGACGATTGATAGATGCTCACCTTCTCTCTTTTATCAACTCCCTCTCTCCTATTGCGGAATCCTATAGACGTTTGCGAACGGGCATCCAATATGTGAAAGCGGATAGACCTATTCAAACGATCTTAGTGACAAGTCCCAATCCCTCCGAAGGAAAATCAACAACGGTGTCAAACCTTGCTATTATCTTCGCACAGATGGGAAAAAAGGTTATACTTCTCGACACGGACCTGCGAAAGCCGAGCCTTCACAGTAAATTTGGTCTCGAGAGAAACCCTGGCTTGTCCGAGCTGCTTTTCGAGAATGCTGCGTTGGAAGATGTTCTCAGAAAGACTCCTATAAAAGGGTTGGAAATAATTTGTCGCGGAACGGTTTCCCCTCACCTCCCTGAAGCACTTGGGACGCAAAAAATGAAGGACTTTATCGAGCAATTAAAAAAGCAATATGACATTATCCTGTTTGATTCGCCGCCTGTGCTTGCTGTGACCGACTCACTTGTGCTCTCAACGCTTGTTGATGGTGTGGTGGTCGTTGTATCTTCCGGCAATACGCGCATGGATACCCTCGAGAGAGGGCTGGAACTTGTTGAAAATGTAGGTGCACGATTCCTTGGGGTTGTGCTCAATAACTTTGATCTACGTTTAGCGTACGGCGGATATTATGGCTATCGCAGGCACTATCACTACGGTTACGGCTATAGTCTAGGTAAGAAAGAAAGAAAAGGAAAAAAGAAAGTGAAAAGCCGTACATAGAAAAAGCTTACAAAAAACTGGAAATTGTGCGTATGCATTAACTCATTGGTATTCGCCATGTGGCTTAAACTAACTACCATAGTTTAAAACTTTAAACATAAGGGTAAATTCATGAATACTCTCATGAAACAAATCGCTTGTTTTCGGTTACTTTGTTTTTATAGTTTTATAATTATCTTTTCGCTATCGTTTGCACAAGCGCAAACGATCCAAAGCAGCATCGCTCAGACTCTTCCGAGCGCGGGAGCCGCGTCTTATTATTATATTGCCAAGCCCGGCGAATTAACGATGCAGGTCAATGTATGGGGACTCGTAAAGAATCCAGGGCGATACGAGGTGTCAAGCTCGACGGATTTGATCCAATTGCTTTCCTATGCCGGTGGCCCTGCAGACTATGCGAAGATGGATGAAGTCAAGATCACGAGGACTGTTAGAAATGGTTCAACGATAAGCAAACAGCTTATTGTGTTGGACCTTGAAAGAATTGATAAGGTTGAAGAAGCAAAATTGGTGCTTTATCCGGGTGATACCATTTTTATAGATCATACTATATGGCTCGGTATGAGAGACGTATTTAGCGTTGTGGCAACAGTTGCCATCGTTACAACTGCGGTAACGCAAGTTATTAGCGTAAGCAGAAGATAAATGCATCATGCGGGGAAAGTCGGTGGGAATGACGCCTTGCGAAGCCTGAAGAACATCCGTCAACAATAACGATACGATGAAACGTATAGCTCTTATAGGATTTGGTCAGTGGGGGAAGCATCATGCGCGCATCCTCCATGAGATGAACACATTGACGGCGATTGTCGATAGTTCTCCGATTGTACGCACTCGGCTTGGCAGCGTCTTTCCTGGAATCAAATGTTATTCGTCGCTTCCGGAATTATTGGAGAAATGTGAATTTGAAGGAGCGGTGATAGCAACCCCTGCTGAAAATCATTACGAGACAGCAACAATTCTCCTTCAAGCAAAGAAAGATATTCTTGTCGAAAAGCCCCTTGCATTATTTTCTAAGCAAGCTCAGGAATTAGAAAGGATAGCATCTCACAACCAATGTGTTTTAATGGTTGGTCATCTCTTGCTCTATCATCCCGCTATTCATAAAATTAAAGAGTTGATCAAAAATAACGCATTAGGGAAACTCCAGTATATTTATAGTAATCGCCTGAACCTCGGTGTAGTGCGAAAAGAAGAGAACATTCTCTGGTCGTTCGCTCCCCATGATATTTCAGTGTTACAATATCTTGTCGAAAGTGATCCCGTTGAAGTTGATGCAAAAGGGGCCATCATTTTTCAACCGGGTATTCATGATGTAACCATTACAACCTTGCGCTACCCTCAAAATGTCTATGCACATATTCACGTGTCATGGGTCCATCCATTCAAAGAGCATAGGTTGGTTGTCATTGGGGATAAGAGTATGATTGTCTTTGAGGATTCAAAAAAAGAGCACAAGCTTCTTCTGTATCCTAAAGGAATTGATTGGCTGAATGGCGAGCCTATCAAGCGTGAAGGGGAATTTCAAGTCATCGAATACGCGGAGGATGAGCCTCTCAAGCTCGAGCTCCGGCATTTTTTGGAGTGCATGGAAACAAGATCCAAACCGTTGACAGACGGGCAACAGGCTATCAAAGTGCTCCGAATATTAGAATTGGCGCAAGAACGACTGCAACTCGGTACAACTTCTCCTCTTCAGAGTGGAAACAAAGAGGAACTGAACAGCTTCTTTGTTCATCCAACGGCGGTGATAGACGAGGGTTGTGAAGTGGGAGAAGGAACTAAGGTGTGGCATTTTAGTCACATTCAAAAAGGAACACGTATTGGCAAGCATTGCACCCTTGGTCAAAATGTCAATATTGGTAACAATGTCCGGGTTGGTAATAATGTGAAAATTCAAAATAACGTTTCAGTGTACGAGGGTGTAACGTTGGAAGATTATGTTTTTTGCGGACCCTCGATGGTCTTTACAAATGTTGTTGACCCGCGTAGTGAATTTC
>JACQBK010000030.1 GCA_016194505.1 Ignavibacteriales bacterium
CGAGCCTGCTAACACAAAAACCTTCCCCACAGTATACTTGTGCGCAGTCGAAGGACGAGGAGGAAGCATCCCCCCTACATCTCTCGCTTCCACCAGATGCGTCTTGAATTTTGGAGAACTACTGACTACTTGCGGTATGCCAATATCAACGACCTGCACTGTGCCTACGTGGTCACGACCTTGATTGCATAATAAACCTGTTTTCAGCAATCCGAATGTCGCTGTAAATGTCGCTTTGACAGCAAGATTTTCAATCGCACCGGTTGTTCCATTCACGCCCGAAGGAATATCAATCGAAACAACGGGAACTTTTTGCTTGTTCATCCACCGGATAACATCGGCATACGGCTGGCGAACGGCTCCGGAAAACCCCGTTCCGAACATCGCATCAACAATAATTTTAGAATCCGAAAGAGCCGGAAAAATGCTTTTCTTGAATTGCTGAATCCTCAATGAGTCGGCGCTTGTTTTTTGAAGCTTTTTAAGAATCTCAAAATTCGTTTTCGCGTCGCAAAAAATAGTAACAGGACGGTTCGCAAGAGGACCAAAACGCTGTTCGCACAGTTGCGCTGTAGCCTTGCCAGCATTTTCCATCAACAACAACCCGGCAATGCCGTACGTGCGTATGGAAGTCTCATCGCACCAGCGCATCTCGTCAGCAGTCACAACCGTTTGCATGAAAGTTTTTAAATTTTAAAGAAGCCTTTGGCTATATCTACGACAAGGGAAGGATACAACCCCAACACAATAAGAAAAAGAGCCGCACAACTGATAGCTGCCATGGCGGGAGCAGAAACTTTCTCCTCGATGCTTGCCTGCCCATCCCGGAAATACATCAGTACCACAAGCCTCAAATAATAATAGACCGAGATAAGACTGGTCAACACGCCGATAATTGCAAGCCACGTCATACCGGCTTTGACTGCGGCGAGGAACACATAGTATTTTCCGAAGAAACCGGCGAAGGGAGGTATCCCTGCGAGCGAGAACATAAAAATCGCCATCAGCGCGGCGACAGCGGGATGCTGAGAACTAAGTCCGGCATAATCATCGAATGTCAATTTCTTGTCGTCCTGTTGCTCCATCCACGAGATGATGCCGAACGCACCGATATTCATAAACACATAGGCGGAGAGATAAAAAAGGATTCCAGTCTCTCCTTCAATATTCCCTGCGGCGATGCCGCTCAACATATATCCCGCATGAGCGATGCTTGAATACGCGAGCATACGCTTCAGATTGTTTTGTGCGATTGCCGTAACGTTACCGACAATCATCGAAACTGCGGCAATAATGGCAAGCACATCGCTGAGTTTCGTTCCTCCAATATCAAACGTGCGGATAAAAACGGAGACAAACACTGCAAACGCCGCGGCTTTGGCGCCGGTGGACATGAATGCTGAGATCGTCGTTGGGGAGCCTTCATACACATCGGGAGCCCACATGTGGAATGGCACGGCGGCTACCTTGAACGAGAACGCTACGATCAACATTCCTGCGCCAATCATAAACAAACTATTATGCGAAAGCTGAGGGAACGATTTCCCGATGAGAGCGAGATTCGTTGTGCCTGCAGTTCCGTAGATCAGCGCAATGCCGTAGAGAAGAAATCCCGTTGCAAACGCGCCTAAAAGAAAATATTTGAGCGAAGACTCGTTCGCTTTTTCTTTTTTCCTTATAAATCCGGCAAGCACATATAAACAAATTGACATCAACTCGATGCCAAGGAAAATGATCATGAGATCGAGCGCAGCAGCCATTAACATCATGCCGACGGTTGCCAAGATAATCAAAACGTAAAATTCGCCACGATGATACTGAAGCCGCTCGAGATAATTGCGAGAGAGAACGATGCACAAAAATGCCGAACCCAAAAAGATCAGGTTACAGTAACTTGAATACCCGCCCTGAGCGAGCATAGTATTGAACAATGGCGTGCTCGCTCCAAGACTCGCAACGGAAAAGCCGGCGGCAACAACAATGCCAATAAGGCTCATCCAATAGGAAAGGACAGGCTTATCCTTTCCCGCAGCATCTACAATCAACGTTAACAGTGCAAATATTGCAAGAGATACTATCGGTGTAGCCTGCCAGAAATCTGTTAAATAATTATTCATACATCCTTCTCAAGTTCTATCACCTTAAAAAGAAATACCACACAACAACAAACATAGGAATCAAAATTGGAATGCTGTACCTCACCATATAACCAAAAAAACTAGGGCACTTGACTTTCGATTGCTCGGCGATGGATTTCACCATGAAATTTGGCCCATTACCAATATACGTCATTGCTCCAAAGAATACAGCTCCCAACGAAATTGCCTGGACGTATTTCCATGTTTCAGGCGTAATTGCAAGCGCACCCTGCTGCAATGGATTAGCTAATCCGAGCGCTTCAGGTGTTGCCATATCAAGCATCACTTGCATGTGATGAACATTATCGAGATTTGCCCCATGCAACCCAAACGCAGCAGTCAAAAAATTAAGATATGTTGGGGCGTTATCTAAAAGGCTTGAAAGCACCCCTGTTCCCCAAAAATATTGACCTGGCGTTACAATACCTAACACTTTTGAATTCAACTCTAACCAATCCAATGCCGGAATCATCGTTGCAAAGATGCCGACAAAGAGGATCGCCACTTCTTTGATGGGAAGGAAATTAAAATCATTCTTCTCGTGCACAGTGCGCTTTGTCGTATAATATGAAGCAAGCGCCGCACTCCACATGAGAACCTCTCGCACCATAATCGGCTTTTCGATAAAGACAGAAGCCAAAATAATGAGCAAGAAAACAATATTAGAAAGTCCTGAGACTTCCGGCTCTTCGTGCACCTCGGCTTCATGCTGAACTTTTTTTGATTCCTGCCTCAAGTAGTAAGAATCAATCACGTAAAAAACGAGGAGCAGTAATCCAAGCATCAGCGCCCAAATGTGCCACACACGAGTTACGATCCAGAAAAACGGCACGCCTTTGAGATAACCAAGGAACAACGGCGGATCACCGATAGGCGTCAACGCCCCACCGATGTTGCTGACGATGAAAATAAAGAACACAACATGATAGCCTTTGATACGAAACTTGTTACTCCGTAAATAAGGCTTAATCAACAGCATCGAAGCGCCTGTGGTGCCGAGAAAATTGGAGATGATAGCTCCAACGGCAAGCAGAACTACATTCTCAAATGGGGACGCTTTCCCCCGAATGCGAAGATGAATCCCGCCAGACACAATAAACAATGAGCCTATCAGCGAGATGAAGCTTACGTATTCATAAAACGTTAAGATGAGCCGCGGAGCATTATCAAGAACAAATAAATAATACGCCACTACAAATGTTCCAAGCGTGTAAGCGACGTATTGGTAATTATGCTCCCACCAATGCCTGTTAATAAACGGACCAACAGCAATCGCAGTAAGTAAAAGAACAAATGGCGTTACAAGCCAAACGCTGACAGGCAGTATGACAGCCCGTTCAAATTCGTGTTCAAAATAATTAAAGAACAAAAACGCAGCGCCAGCTAATCCAATGAATATCAAAATCTGCTTTCGCCGATTCGCATTCATTTGTTTTTGGAGATGTCTGATTTCAATGTTGCCGCGGGTTGAGGACGAAGCTGAGCCGTTCTTACTTGATTTCCCTGCCTGACAAGCTCAAGCTCTTGAACAACTTTTTTCGCAACGGGAGCCGATTTGTTCAAAAATGTCCCCGGATAAACACCTATCCAAACGATAAAAATAACAATGGGAACAAGCGCTGCAATCTCGCGTTTCGTTAAATCGAAAAGTTTATGTCCACCATACATTCCTCCCTCTCTCACCGGACCCAACATCACGCGCTGATACATCCATAGCATATACACTGCCGCTAAAATGACACCGGAGGCGGCAAAGGCGGAGTAGGCATACGTTCCAAGGAATGTTGATTTAAAACTTCCCAACAGTACGAGAAACTCTCCCACGAAACCGTTTAATCCCGGCAAACCGATAGACGAAAACGTGAATATCATGAAAAACGCGGCGAAGACGGGCATAATTTTCGCCACGCCGCCGAAATCAGAAATCGCGCGCGTGTGGGCGCGGTCGTAAATCATCCCAACGATAAGAAACAACGCTCCTGTGGATAAGCCGTGGTTGATCATTTGGATGATTGCGCCTTGAATCCCCTCCTCCGTCATCGCGAACGTGCCGAGCACGACAAAGCCGAGATGCGAGACAGAAGAATACGCCACCAATTTTTTGATGTCCGTTTGCACCATTGCAACGAGCGCGCCGTAGATAATTCCGATAACGGCTAAAACGCCCAAGAGCGGAGTAAATCGAAATGCCGCTTCCGGAAATAAAGGCAGGCAAAACCTAATAAGGCCGTACGTTCCCATCTTCAGCAAAACGCCGGCAAGAATGACACTGCCCGCAGTGGGAGCCTGAACGTGCGCATCCGGAAGCCACGTATGAAGCGGGAACAACGGAACTTTGATCGCGAAGCTCAATGCAAATGCTAAGAACATCCACGATTGCAGGGTAAGCGCCATGCGCGGTGCAATGGAATATAAATCAAGCAAATTGGTTGTGAACTGCCCGCCGGGAAGCGTTGAAGCGTAGTAGCCTAACGCAAGAATCGCCACGAGCATAAGCAAACTGCCAAAGAGCGTGAACAAAAAGAATTTTACCGCGGCGTAAATTCGTTCTTGCCCGCCCCAAATTCCAATAATAAAATACATCGGGATAAGCATTGCTTCCCAAAAAATATAGAACAGGAAAAGATCGAGCGCGGCAAAGACGCCGATCATCCCCACCTCAAGCAACAGGATCATCATGGTATATTCTTTGAGGCGGTGACTGATGGAATTCCACGTTCCGAGCAATGCAAGCGGGGTTAAGAAGGTCGTTAGGAGAATAAGCAGTAACGACATTCCATCTATGCCGACAAAGTAGCTGATGTTGAGTCCTGCAATCCAAACTGCTTTCTGCTGAAATTGAAATCCCGCATGCGTAGAATCAAACTGGAAATAAAGATAAAGCGAAACAACGAAGACGACGAGGGTCGTTACAAAGCCCGCAAGTTTTATTGCGCCGGCGTTTTCTTTATTGAACAAGAATAACGCCGCAACACCAACTAATGGAAGGAAAATTGTTAACGTAAGGATATTCATATCAAATTCATTTTAGAATAAGCCAAATCATAATGAGAACAATGCCGCCGACGAACACAGTGGCATATTGCTGCATAACTCCCGTTTGAATACGCCGAATCCCTTGGGCGGCAAGCGCGACAAGCTTCGCCGAGCCATTCACTGCGCCATCAATGACTGAGACGTCAACGCCTTTCCACAAGAATCCTTCGGATATCTTCACCGTAGGATTAACGATCGTTTTGTCGTACACTTCATCAACGAAGTATTTATTCAGAAGCACCTTGTAGAGGGAAGCATACTTATTTTTCCATCGCTCCGCCAATTCTGCTCGCTTCAAGTACACTGTGCGGGCGGCGTAAATTGCAGCGACGGCAATCCCAACGGAAATGAACATCAACAAATACTCCGTCCATTCTACCGAGTGCGAAGTCAATCTGAGCTTATCGTTTGCGGGAGCAAACACAGGCTCAAGCCAATGCTCGATTGTATTACCGCCGAAAAGACTTGCGGGGATTCCCACGAAACCACCCACAATGGAAAGAAACGCAAGCACCTGCAATGGAACCGTCATCGTCTTCGGCGCTTCATGCGGGTGAACATGATGATGATCGAATCTTTCATCACCTTCAAATGTCAAGGATACGAGCCGGAACATGTAAAATGCCGTAAGTCCGGCGCCAAGCGCTCCAACCACCCACAAGAGCACTGAACCATACTCACCGCTGAAAGTTTTCCACAAAATTTCGTCTTTACTAAAGAAGCCGGCAAACGGTGGAATGCCTGCAATTGCTATCGCGCCGATAACAAATGTTCTGTATGTGGTTGGAAGATATTTTTTCAGCCCGCCCATTTTTTGAATATCCTGCTCATCGTGCATGCCATGGATAACTGCTCCTGAACCAAGGAACAACAATGCTTTGAAGAACGCATGCGTCATGAGGTGGAAAATTCCGGCAGTGAACGCCGCTACCCCCATCGCAAGGAACATATAGCCAAGCTGACTAATGGTTGAATACGCCAGAACTTTCTTAATGTCATTTTGAACCAATCCAATCGAAGCCGCAAAAATTGCTGTCAGCGCACCGATGATAGCAACGACTTCTAATGTGGCAGGAGCCAATGCAAACAGAATGGAGCACCGCGCGACCATATACACGCCAGCCGTGACCATCGTTGCGGCATGGATAAGGGCGCTCACAGGCGTAGGACCTGCCATAGCATCCGGCAACCAGACATACAAAGGTATTTGCGCGGATTTTCCCGTTGCGCCGATAAATAATAAGAGCGTTATCCAGACCATCGTGGAATTTGGGTTAAGCACTGCGGCTCGACCAAATACTGCATCAAAATTCAGGCTTTGGAAATTGACAAAGATCAGGAACATTCCCAATAAAAAACCGAAATCGCCAACGCGGTTGACAATAAATGCTTTCTTCGCGGCATCGCCGGTAAATTTTTTCTCGTACCAGAAGCCGATCAAAAGATACGAGCAAAGCCCCACTCCCTCCCATCCTAAAAACATCAGAAGGAAATTATCAGCGAGGACAAGATTGAGCATGGCGAAGATGAAGAGATTCATGTAGGTGAAGAATCTCCAGAACCCGGGATCCCCATGCATATAACCGATGGAGTAGACATGAATAAGGAAGCCAACACCCGTGACGATGAGCGTCATCAAAATCGAAAGCTGGTCAATTTGATATGCAACGGAGACGGAGAACGATGAGGCTGTTCCGGTAAAAGCGGAGATCCAGGTAAATAATTCAACGACGTGCTTGCGCTCTTCGGGATGCAAGCCCGTCATCTGAAAAAACAAGCCGAGAGCTACAAGAAATGATAAGCCAACCGTGCCACTGCCAATGAGTCCGATCAGCTTCTCGTTTTTTATTCGAGAGCCAATGAGACCAAGGAACAGAAAACCAAGAAGCGGAAAAAGAACTATAATAAGAGGAGTATAAGCAACCATTGGCTATTCTATGTTTAGAAATTCTTGTTATTCAGATTGTCCCAAAGGGATCCCTTCGGGACAGATAACAGACAAAGAAAAAACGTTAGTCTTAATCTGCAATCCGCCCTCTGCATTCTGCAATCTGAACGTTACCACTTCAAAATATTTATATCGTCTATATTGACCGTTTGTTTGTTACGGAACAACGCTATCACGATTGCCAAACCGACGGCGGCTTCCGCAGCGGCGACAGTCATCACAAAAAATACGAGCATCTGCCCCGTCGTGTCTCCCAAGTAGGCGGAGAATGCAACAAGCGTGAGGTTCACCGAATTCAGCATCAGTTCGATGGACATAAAAACGATGATGGCATTACGACGAGCCAATACGCCTACCACACCAATAATAAATGTAATAGCGCTAAGAATTAAATATGATTGAATTTCTACCATGTCAATCCAATTTCTTTTTTGCCAGAACAACTGCGCCGATTATCGCTGCAAGCAATAGGATCGAGGTTACCTCGAACGGAAAAAGAAAATCCGTAAATAATGCCTTGCCGACATATTCAACCGTGCCGATTTCCGTTGCCCGCTCGATGTGGGTCAAAGGCAAATCGCTTTTTGCGTAACTAACGATATACAGTAACTCCATCAACAATCCGAAGCTTAAGCCTGCGGGAATGATTTTTTTGTAAGACATTTTCTCGCTGAGTTTCTTTTCATCGCCCAGATTCAACAACATGATAACGAAAAGAAACAAAACCATAATCGCCCCGGCATAGACCAAGATCTGAATGACGGCGATGAATTGAGCATGGAGCGTTAGGTAAAGCCCTGCGAGCGCAAAAAAATTAAGAATCAGATACAACGCCGACATTACAGGACTGCGGCGCGTTATCATCATGAGGGCAGAGCCTACGGAAACAAACGAGAGAGCGTAGAAAAGAATGGTTTCGAGTGTCACAAAACGAAATCGTCTAAATTATCGTTGCAGAATATTGAGTTATTCGAAGTTACATGTCAAGCCGCCCGCAGCCAGCGGATCAGCTCCGGTAAAGTTGGACGCTTACCATACACCAAAATAGCAGTCCTAAAAATTTTGCCCGCCGCCCACATCATACCGACTGTCGAGACCGCAAGAAGAGTGATTGTCCCTAAAATTTCCCACGCCGCGGGCATTTGAATCGGGATCCTCAACACCATAAACGCAGGCGTCAGCAAAGGAACGAACGACAGTACTTTAAGAAGCATCGAGTCCGGATTTTGCATTGCGGGCACCGCTAAAACGATTGGAAATACTAACATCAAGCTGACGTAGCTTGTAATTTGCTGAGCCTCCTGCTCGGTAGTGACCGGCGAGCCAGCCGCAACAAAAATTGCCGAATACAAAAGATACCCAAGGACAAAATACACGAGAGAGAGCAGTAAATTATCCAGTGGAAGCTGCGTGCCGGATTTCAATGCAAACCCCAATCCGATTGTGCCCCACAATAACATTTGTGCAATGCCTAATCCGCTGAGACCAAGAATTTTGCCAATCATTAAATCATTCGCGGAGCAGGAAGAAAGCAACACTTCTATGACGCGATTAGATTTTTCTTCAACCACGCTTCTGATTAACAACTGACCGGACGTCATAATGAGAAAGAACAACATCATAATGACAACATACGCACTAAAAAATGTTTCGAGAAATCCCGATTGCTTTTCCTCGCCTTCACCAGAAATTTTAATGGATTTTACTTTGATATCCGCCAACAGTTTTCGTACCTGGGATGGATCGAGGCCCTGGCTCGTTAAACGTTTTTCAACAATCACTTCCTCCAACGTTCGAGAAAATCGTTCTCCCACTCTGATGTTGCCGACATTCTCCGCTCGATACTCAACCTTTCCGCTATCATAGACCGTCGAAGGGATGAAAAAATATCCTTCCATCTTTCCATCTGCGACTAACTTATTCGCCCGACTTTTCGCAGCATTGAAATCGACATCCTCTTTTACGTTTCTCAATACATAATTAGGGCGTTTATCGGGCAGCTTGTATTTCTCATCAAGCCGTGCGGCAAGCGGCTGAAGAAGAGAATTTGACTCGTCATACATGCCGATGACAATTTGCTTGTCATCCGGTTTGCTGGCAAGCAAACCCGGCACCACGCCAAACACCATCATAATAATAGGCATCAGCACAAGCGAAATAAGGAACGCTTTCGATTTGATCTTTTCGAGAAATTCCCATTTGGCAACTTCCAGATACTTCATGGCTTTGTTACCTCCCTCTTCAGTTCAAGTTCACGGATTACCTCTTTTCGCTTTTTATAATATCCATATAAAGAGGCTAACGCAATAAAGGCGATAGTTCCAGGAGTCTTCCAAGAAAATTCTGAGTCCATCAACGCCATAACTGCAAAAACAAGCGTGAGAAGTACAGCACCAACCACTGTATACAAAGCCATCTTAACCCGTGAATCTTTTGAAACAAGATCAGCATTAATTGGAGCCGTTATAGGCGTTTGCACAACAGGCTTTTCTGCTTCCGCAGGCACGCCAACGACATTGATGAAAATGGAATTCAAGGAAGGCTCCACTACTTCAAACTTTCTAAGGTTAAGCTTGTTGTCCAATTTTGAGAGAATTTCGCCGCTTTTTTGAATATCCGTCAACTCAAGTTCAGCGTAATTTTGATACACATCTGCGCGGCGAACAAACGGCAACGACTTCAGGAATGTCCCGTCGCCTTCGTACTCTAATTTAATCGAGTTCGTTCCGTATTTTTTTTTGACATCGCTCAATGCGCCGCTCAGGACGGGCTTCCCTTTATTGATCAGGCAAATATTGTCGCACATTTTTTCGACCTGTTCCATTTGGTGAGTCGAGAAAACGATTGCAACATTTTGCTTACGGAACTCAAGAAGAATATCTTTGAGAAGGATTTGATTGACGGGATCAAGTCCGGAAAATGGCTCATCGAGAATTAACAATTGCGGGCGATGCAAAATAGAAATGATAAGCTGAATCTTTTGCTGGTTTCCCTTGGAAAGCTCCTCGACTTTTCTATTTCCGCTATCCTTGAGACCAAACCGCTCCATCCACTGATACGCGAGAGGCTTGGCTTCTTTTTCGGGCACCCCTTTGAGCGAAGCAAAATAGAGAATCGTGTTGATGATTTTGCTTTTTCGATACAACCCACGCTCTTCCGGAAGATAACCGATAATGTTCCACATTGCCGGAGTGAACGGCTTGTCATCAAACGTGATGGAACCGCTATCCGGCTGGATAATATTCAACACCGTGCGGATCGTCGTCGTCTTTCCTGCTCCGTTCGGACCGAGAAGACCAAACAGTTCTCCGCGCTGGACTTCCAACGAAACGCCGTCCACTGCAACGACGGCATCATATTCTTTTCGCAGATTGGAAACTTTTAGCATTGCTATGTAACCTTATGGAGTAAGGCGATAAATCATTCGCGGGAACGGAACCGTCTCCCGGACGTGGTCTAGTCCGCAAATCCAGCCGACTGTTCGCTCGATTCCCAACCCAAACCCTGCGTGTGGGACACTTCCGAATCGTCGTAAATCGAGATACCACTCAAACGCTTCTTGCGGTAAATTATGTTCTTTAATCCGCTCTAACAACAAATCCAAATTATCTTCGCGCTGACTGCCCCCAATAATCTCTCCGTAACCTTCAGGGGCTAACACATCAACGGCAAGAGCGACTTTGGGATTGTTCGGGTCGCGCTTCATATAAAATGCTTTTACTTGCGAAGGATACCGATGCACCATGAGGGGGCGATCAAACTGTTCTGAGATGACAGTTTCATCGGTAGCTCCAAAATCATTCCCCCACTCAAACGTGA
Source organism: Ignavibacteriales bacterium (assembly GCA_016194505.1). Lineage (GTDB taxonomy): Bacteria > Bacteroidota > Ignavibacteria > UBA10030 > UBA10030 > JACQBK01. Next base: position 10,942 of record JACQBK010000030.1, read on the forward strand.
TTCCTTTTTTGTGCAGTATCTCGACTGCTTCGTCATAGGAAATCCGCGGGAAAGGCGTTTTCACGTTTTGCAGGAAGGAGATATTCCGCTCCAGCACTTTAAGCTCATCAGCTCTATCCTTCAAAACACATCCGACGATATATTCCAAAAACTCCTCCGCAAGCTCCATGTTATCGTTCAAATCATTGAAGGCAACCTCCGGTTCCACCATCCAGAACTCGGTTAAATGGCGGCGCGTTTTAGATTTTTCCGCACGGAAGGTAGGACCAAAGC
>JACQBK010000092.1 GCA_016194505.1 Ignavibacteriales bacterium
GCGAGGAACAATCCATCACATTTGAAATCCGTAAGCCCTCCGGTTTTTAAGTTCTTTAAGCGGACGCCGGTAATGGTTTTCTTTCCATTCGTGTTTGTGCCAAGCACTTCGTCCACGGCGGAATCCCAAACAAATTCGATCTTTGGATTCTTGAACGCCTTCTCCTGCATAATTTTTGAAGCGCGCAGTTCATTTCTTCGATGAACAACTGTTACTTTGGAAGCAAATTTCGTCAGGAACGTAGCTTCCTCCATCGCCGTATCTCCGCCTCCAACGACAACGACGTGCTGATTCTTGAAAAAGAATCCATCGCACGTTGCGCATGCCGAAACGCCATAGCCCATAAATTCCTTTTCCGAGGGCAAGTTAAGGAGTTTCGCCGATGCTCCCGTTGAGATAATAACCGTCTCGCCAAAATATTCCTTCCCATCGGTAACAACCCTGTACGGACGTTTTGAAAAATCCACTTCCGTCACTTCTTCAAAAATGGATGTTGCTCCAAACTTGTGTGCTTGTTTGCGGAAAAGTTCCATAAGGTCCGGACCCATAATGCCATCGGGAAAGCCGGGGTAGTTTTCAACCTCGGTGGTTATAGTAAGCTGACCGCCGGGCTGAATGCCTTCAAAAATAATCGGATTCAAATTTGCGCGGCTTGTATAGAGCGCGGCGGTAAGTCCCGCAGGACCTGAGCCAATAATAATGACTTTATGATGATTGTTGGTTGTCATTTTGTAAGCATGTAAGTAGTAAGTAAAAAGTGTTAAAAAATTTTTAACCGCAGAGATCGCAGAGCGCGCTGAGTAAAAAATAATTCACTAAAAACACAAAAAAATAAAGTTTTTTCTTAGTGTGTTTTGTGGATAAAAAATTGATTTTCTCCGTGCTCTCAGCGACCTCTGCGGTGAAATTATTTCTTGAAGCTATCTCAAAAACCATTTCCGTTGTGATGTCGGGGCTTGCGCCAAAGGCGCACGCGTGCGCCATCTGTTTGGCGCATCCCTGCCTGCGGCAGGCAGGGATGCGCCTCTGGCGCAAACCCCCTTGAAAACGTCATTAGTACATCATTTTTGAGATGGCTTCTTGTTATTTTGATAACGTCTCCAACGCTGCTTTCACATTTCTAATAAACCCCTCACGCTTCGGCCGCTTGATAGGGCTTTTGCGAAAGCGCTCTTTAAATTCTTCCTTCGTTATATTTTGCAGCTCCTTCAACTGCGGAGCAACATTAGCCTCTCGCGGAAGAAACGCTTGCTCATTCGTCTGTTGTTGAAAGCTATTCCACGGACACACATCCTGACAAATATCGCACCCGTAAATCCAGTTTTCAAACTTCGGTTTCAGCTCGCCGGGAATTTCTCCCTTATGCTCTATCGTAAGATACGAAATACACTTGGTTGAATCGAGAACATAAGGCTCAACAATAGCGTGGGTCGGACAGGCAACAATACAAGCGGTACAGCTTCCACAAAAATCCGCTATCGGCTCATCGTATTCAAGATCAACATCCGAAATAATTTCTCCAAGAAACACCCACGAGCCGTATTCTTTTGTGATGACGTTCGTGTGCTTCCCAAGCCAGCCTATCCCCGCCCTCACCGCCCAGGCTTTGTCCATAGCCGGACCCGTATCCACATAAGCCTTAGCGTTAGCATCCGGCTTCTCATGTTTGATGCAGTCAACCAGTGATTGGATTCGCGCAGTTACCAATATATGGTAATCATCACCCCAGGCATATCTTGAGATTTTCCCAATTTCCGGACTATTGGCGTGAGGAACATCGGCATAATAGTTCATCGCAACGCTGATAACGGATTTTGCATCAGGAACGATGTTGCGGGGGTCTATCCGCTTTTCAAGATTCCGCTCCATCCAATCCATTGTGCCGTGATAGCGGCGATTGAGCCACTCCTGCAGATGCTTCCCTTCTTCGGTCAGGATTTCGGCTCGCGCAATTCCAACTTTGTTAAATCCAAGCTCAAGAGCATGAGCTTTAATTTTTTGAGTCAGTGATTGCATTGGCTTGTAAAACCTTTTTAAAATTTTACCGCGGAGACCGCCCGCCTGCGGCAGGCAGGCAGAGCACGCGGAGAAAATCTTCAATAAATCACAAAAACATTAGGTTTAAAAGAATGGGGCGCTGAAAAAGCAAAAAAATGCTGAAAAATCACTGATAAAAATTTTAAATTATTTTTAATCGGCTCTTATCTCCGCCAGAGGCGGATGCGCCTCTGGCGCACGCCCTTTCTGATTCTTCGGCGTCCTATTTTTTTCTGCACACTCTGCGAACTCTGCGGTGAATTTTCACCCCCACGTAGGGCTATTAACGGGTTGCTTAAGCCAGACTGAATTCCCTTGAATTTTTACCACATACTGTTTCAATGTTCCGCTTCCGATAGTCGCTTTTCCCGTTTTGAGATCGAATGTCCATCCGTGCATCGGGCAGGTAATCTCGCAGCCGTTCAGCATCCCTTCATGCAGCATAGAAAAATGCTGGTGCGGACAATCATTTTGCACTGCATACAACTGATCCTCGACAAAGAAGAGCGCAACATCAACGGAATCAACCAGCACCCGCTTCGCTCGGCGAACTGAAAACTCGCTCATCTCCGCAACTTTCACGTACCCTTCCATAGTATATAACAACCTCGAGTTCCCGTTTATTGAAGCCGCAGTGTTTGATCTATGGCAAAGCCTTTGTCCGTTGTTTTCAACGTAACGGCTTCGGTCTGAGGGTCATGTTCGAGGAACAATATCCATTTCTCCTCGTATGCCCTGCCCAAGATTTTTTTCTTTTCCTCAAGCGTTACCAGCGGCCGCACATCGTATCCCATGATATAAGGAAAAGGTATGTGCGACGCGGTCGGGACCAAATCGCAGCAAAACAGCATCGTTGTTTTGCCGTCGGAGATTTTCGGCAACTGCTGTGCCGAGGTATGACCGTTACATACTAATAATTCAATGCCGGGGAAAATCTCAAACTCACCATCCACTAGCTCCAAAACGCCGTGCTGCATTAACGGCATAAAGTCGTCTTTCATAAAACTTCCGCGATCTTTTTCGGTGGGATTTTGTGAAAGCTCCCAATGTTTCTTCTGCACGTAATACTGAGCGTTGGGAAACGTTGGGACAAGCTTCCCGTTATCCAATGTCGTAGAGCCGCCAGCATGATCGAAATGCAGATGCGTGAGAATGACATCCGTAATATCCGCCGGATGAATCCCAAATTTTTTCAGCGAGGAGATGAGATTATCGTTGGAGTTATCAAGTCTGTAAATATCTTTAAGCTTCTCGGGCCATTTTGTGCCATTGCCGTCATCCACCAGAATTGTTCTGCCATTGCCTCGAACCAGCCAGCAGCGAGCAGCTAAACTAATCCGCTGGCGCTCGTCCGGTGGATTGGTCTTGCTCCAAAATACCCACGGCACAACGCCGAACATGGCTCCGCCATCAAGGGCGAATTGCCCGGTTTCGATAGAATGAATTTCGTAGGGGCCTATTTTCATGATTTTTTCTCTGCCACGAACCTGCCTACCGGCAGGCAGGGGCACACCGTGCCTGCGGCAGGCACGAAGACACTAAGAAAACAGTGAAAGATTTTTAAACGCCAAGAAAAATTGAAAACTATTTCACCGCAGAGAACGCCGAGAGCGCTGAGAGAAACAAAAAAAGAAAATAATCCACGAAGGACACTAAAAAATAAAACTTAAAAAGGTTTTTCTCCGCGTCCCTGCCTGACGGCAGGCAGGCTTTGCGTCCTCCGCGGTTAATATTTTCTTTTCGCTCTTTGTGCCTTTGTGACTTAGTGGCGAATACGTCTCCACAAAATAAGAAGGTCGGTTGTCTTTTTCCATCACCTTGAATGTGGCGAATAGGGACACCGACCTTACCTGCCTGCCGCAGGCGGGCGTTCAACGCTGTATGGTGAAACTTATTTTCTAAAATGCGACGTTGCCGCGGCAAGTTCCGCAAACTGACGATCGGGATGAAGCGTTTTTGCTCTCTCGAATAAAACTTCCTCGCTCTCTACGTGGTTCGGATCGGGAACGCAGCAATCAACCGGGCAGACGGCAGCGCACTGCTCTTGGTCAAAGTGACCCACGCATTCAGTGCATTTTTCTGGAACGATGTAATAAAAGTCGTTGGAGATTGCATCGTGCATGGTTCCGCCTAATTCCCATTGGACACCGCCGGCGTAAATTGCCGTATTGGGGCATTCGGGTTCGCATGCGCCGCAATTGATGCATTCCTCTGTGATCATTGTCGCCATTCAAATACTCCTTTACTGAAGATGAACTGGTTATTGATTGGTATACTGAATTTTTGGAATTTCAAATTTTTCAAACTCGACTGCTTCTCCCCGTTCTGCCGTTCTCACGACTTCGAGACAACGATTTACGGAAACAAGAAGCTTCCCTATCAAGACATGTTGATGGATCGGCTGATAGGGTTCGAGTTTTGCACAGGCTTTGGAAAACTGGCTCCGAGCGCCTTTGAGGTTTCTGTTTTCAAAGTGATAGAAGCCTACAGCAACCTGAATTAATCCTTGTAAGAACAAACGGTCGGATTCGCGATATTCGTGCCACAGGTCTTCGAGAATATCGTGCGCCTCAAAAAAATACCCCCGATTAAACTCCCGAATTCCCTCATGAAATCGCTCATCCATTCACAACGATAATAGCAAATAGACTCTTCAAATTCAAGAAGTTTACCGATATTTTTAAGCCCATTTTGCTTAAGAATTTCTCCGCTTTGACACTTATTGTTGCAAGAATTAAAAGTGCTTTATTGGGCAGTTTTTTATGGCTGCAAAATAAAAAAAATCTAATAATTGACAAAATAACAGACAGAAGTTATCGCAGTACCTTTTTAGCCTTAAAGATACCGGTGCTCTACAATATTACCTCGATTGTCATAAACATAGAGGAGCGGAACACCAGTCGGGATATTAAGCTCCAACACTTGTTCTCTCGTCAGATTATCGAGCTTCATCACGATGGAACGAAGGCTGTTGCCGTGCGCCGCTACTATAATATTTTTACCGGCACGAACTTCCGGTAAAATCTTTGACTCGAAGTACGGCAATGTTCGCGCGGCGGTATCCTTAAGGCTTTCGCTGTATCCATCCGGATTCAGTTCGGTTACATCCTTTGGCGGTGGAATATCATAACTGCGCCTCCAAATTTTAACCTGCGCGTCGCCATACTTGTATGCGGTCTCGGCTTTATTCAATCCCTGCAATGCCCCGTAGTGACGCTCGTTCAACGCTTTGTCGTACTCAATGGGAATATGTTCTTGCTTTATGATTTTAAGCACGATGCCCAGCGTATCGTTCGCCCGCTTCAGGACAGAGGTAAAGGCTTTATCAAATTTATAGGATTTAAGTTTTTCACCGGCTTCGTGGGCTTCCTGCTCTCCTTTTGGGGAAAGAGGTACATCTACCCAACCGGTAAAACGATTTTCGAGATTCCACTGGGATTCTCCATGGCGAAGCAATAGAAGATTAGGCATGTTTTTATCAAGTTGTATATTGTAGGTTGCGCGTTGTTTGTTCCGCTTTTTGAATCCCGCTAGGGCGGAATTCTAAGAAGCGGGACGTCCCGCGGTTTTTTGGCGGGATAAATCGCATGTTGAATGTTAAAAAATGAAAGCTTAAACCGCTTCGTCTTCTTACTTTTTACTTTCTAGAAGCCATCTTGTATATTGACATTTAGAGTATAAATTAGTCTTAAGCAACCTTGGAATCAGTAAGCCTGAAAGCCGTCTATAGTATCAATCACGTTTTTGAGATAAGGCCGATTCCAACGCTTTCGCTGACATAGAAC
>JACQBK010000082.1 GCA_016194505.1 Ignavibacteriales bacterium
CGTCGTTATCCATATCCCGCAATGTCTCGGTGATGTGAGGATTGCTATCGCCCGATTGGTGTTTCAGCAACTCAATCCACCCCATCATGCTGGAAATAGGAGTCCCAAGCTGATGAGCCGTTTCGCGCGCCATTCCCACCCAAATACTGCTTTGCTCGTTCCGCTTGACATAACTGAAGCTGATGTATGCTATAAGGATAAACAGCGCGACCATGGATAATTCGACGTAGGGGAGCAACCGGAGATTTTTAATCAGTTTTGATTCGCCGAAGTGAACGTAATTTAAAATTGCAGACCCATATTGCACCTTGATGGGCGTGTTAAGCTCATCTATATCAATAATGAGTCGCTTGAGGAACAGGCGCTGCTGTTCTAACGAGAGGGCGGTATCAAGGTCAACGTTGCGGACGTTTTTTGAGTACGGCGGAACCGGTTCATGGTTAGCGTCCGTAGAAATGATGGGGAAATCAATGTTGCGGATGATGTTCTCCAGCACAAAGCTGTAATCGCCATCCTGTGTTTTTCCGTTGCCGAGATACTCGAATGATTTCGCGTACAGGTCAGCAATATTTTTTTGCTTGGCTTGAAGCTCCAGCACTATTTCATGCGTGTACCACAACGTGCCGCCTACGATCACAAAAGCGAGGGTAAGCAAAAAAACTTTAACGTTGGATGACGATGAGACAGCGTTGTTTGAGGCTGTTTCCATAATGATATGCAAAAAAACAAAAATTATTTTTTAAAGAAAAGACACGACGATCTCCAGGGATATTAAAATTTTAAGAGTAGAGGCGTATCGCAATACGCCCCTACAAAAACCTTCGCGCGCTCTGCGACCTCGGCGGTTAAATTTTTAAAGAAAGACAACGTTGCTTTTTTGAAACAGCCCTACCTTACAAGGAGCGTTTGGTCGCGGCGCGCGCCAACGGAAACCATCCAAACCTTCGTTTTGAGCAAAGACTGTATCGCTTCAATGTACTTCCGCGCTTGAACGGGAAGCTTTGCGTACGAGCGGACATCGGAGGTCTTCGTGAGCCATCCTTTGAAGGTGCGGTATTCAGGCTCAATGGATTCGAGCGTTTGAACATCGGTAGGAAAGTTTCGAATGCTCTTTCCTTTGTGCTTATAGCCTACGCATACGTTAATCTCTTCGAATTCATCAAGCACATCGAGTTTGGTGATGGCGATTTTCTGAATGCCATTGACGCGCACCGAATAACGCAGGCTTACCAGATCCAGCCAGCCGCAACGGCGCGGGCGACCTGTTGTTGCGCCATACTCGCCGCCGATTTTGCGAAGCCGCTCACCGATTTCATTATTTAATTCTGTCGGGAGAGGACCGTTACCGACGCGGGTTGAATACGCTTTCACAACGCCAACGATGGAATTTACCGCTGTCGGCGGAATGCCCAATCCTGTGCAGGCGCCGCCGCTCGTTGGACTGGACGATGTTACATACGGATACGTTCCGTGGTCAACATCCAAAAAAGCGCCTTGCGCGCCTTCAGCGAGGATTTTTTTCTTTTTCTTGAGCGCATTGTTTAAAAACTCGGAGGTGTCGGTTACGTACTCATCAATCTTCTTGTCGAATTCTTGGTATTCACTGATGATCGTATCAACGTTCAGCTCTTGAGAGTGATACACTTTGCTTAACAGCTCGTTTTTTTCTTCGATATTGCGCTTGAGTTTTTTGCAAAGCACATCACGGTCTAGTAAATCTACAACGCGGATACCGATGCGCATATACTTATCAATGTATGCAGGACCGATGCCGCGACCTGTTGTTCCTATTTTTTGATCACCTTGCTCGCGAATGGAATCGAGCAGTTTATGATAGGGCATAATCAAATGGGCGTTGTGGCTTATCAGCAAGCGGCCTTTGATATTGATGCCCAGCGCTTGAAGCTGGCCGATTTCCGCCATCAAAGCAACCGGGTCAATGACAACGCCGTTCCCGATGACGCACGTTACGTGCTTATGAAAAATGCCCGAAGGAATAAGATGAAGAACATACTCTTTCGTAGTTATCCCGCTTGGGGTTTTTGTAGGAACGACGACCGTATGTCCCGCGTTGGCGCCGCCTTGATAACGTGCGACAATATCAACATCTTCGCTGAGATGGTCAACGATTTTTCCTTTACCTTCATCGCCCCATTGCGCACCGACTATAATTTGAACTGGCATGTATGTATGTTGGATTGAAGATTTCGGATTGAGGAATTAAGGGACTGCGCTGAATGCTTGTGCGGAAGTCCTTAAAAGTGTAGGAAAAAAATGGACGAAATACAAGAACATGGACTAAAAAGCCGTCTTTGCCTTTTTATTTGGCTGTCACGGTCCAAACTAAGACGCTGCCGAATAAAAAGCCATTTTTGCCTTTGTAGGCATATTCGGTTATATTAGCCGCAAGAAGTTTTAAACTGTATACTACTTAATCAGGATATTCAGTGGATAAATTTGTCATACACGGTGGGAAGAATCTTTCAGGGACTATCACCGTTGGTGGGGCAAAAAACGCCTCGCTTGCCCTTATGCCGGCAACGTTGCTTGCACCCGGTGTTCACACGCTCTATAATACTCCCCAGCTTCGCGATGTGAATACGATGTCCCGATTGTTGGAGTCCATGGGTGTCACTATTGCACACCGAGATCATACGATTGCGATTGATTCATCCCATGTAAAGAACTACGAAGCCCCGTACGAGCATGTTAAAAAGATGCGCGCTTCGATTTACGTTTTGGGACCTTTGGTAGCGCGATACGGGCAGGCGCATGTGTCGCTTCCCGGCGGTTGCGCTTGGGGACCGCGTCCCGTGAATTTGCATATCGAAGGCTTGCGCAAGCTTGGCGCCGAAATCGAGCTTGATGGGGGATATATCTATGCGAAAGCTAAACGGCTCAAAGGCGCGCGGATCGTATTTGATGTTTCGAGCGTTGGTGCAACGGGTAACGTGATGATGGCGGCGGTGCTGGCAAAAGGAACAACCGTACTGGATAACGCCGCGATGGAGCCGGAAATTACGGCGCTGGCTGAGTTTCTCGTTCGCATGGGCGCGCGCATTCATGGCATCGGCAGCAACCATTTGGAGATCGAGGGTGTTGACTCCTTGCACCCCGCGGAGTTTACGAACATTCCGGACCGCATCGAGGCGGGGACATTTCTTGTCGCAGCCGCCCTTGCAGGCAAGAAAGGATTGAAAGTTCGCGTGCAAGCCTGCACGCCCGGGCATTTAAGCGCAGTCACGACGAAGCTTGAGGATGCCGGCGCGCGCGTTACCTTGGGGATTGACTATGTTGAGATAGAGCCGCCGGAAGAAATTCGTTCGGTGAATGTGACAACGTCGATTTATTCCGGCTTCCCGACGGATATGCAAGCGCAATGGATGGCATTGATGTCGCTTGCCAAAGGGACGAGTGTCATCACCGATACGATTTATCACGACAGGTTTATGCATGTGCCGGAGTTAATCAGGCTTGGCGCAAACATCACCGTGAAAGAAAATATTGCAACAATCGTCGGCGTTCCGAAGCTGAAAGGCGCAAAAGTGATGTCAACGGATTTAAGGGCGAGCGCTTCGCTTATCCTTGCCGGGCTTGTTGCCGAAGGAACTTCCGAGGTCCTTCGCGTGTACCATCTCGACCGCGGGTACGAGCATATCGAGAAGAAACTTTCTTCCCTTGGCGCCGATATACAGCGAGTAAGCGGAGAAGAGTTTTAAGGACGGAGAATTTTTGCCACAAAGACACCAAGACACTAAGTAAAGATAGAGAAAAATAAAAGAATGTAACCGCAAAGCCTGCCTGCCCTGCCTACCGCAGGCACGGCGTCAGGCAGGGACGCAAAGAAAGATTTTTATATAAAATAAACCAAGGGCACTAAGCTTTTCTTCTTGTTCTTGCTTATCTGTTATATAGGGATGGAACATTTTTTCCTTCGTGCCTTTGTGCCTTCGTGGCGTGTTATTTAGAGGAAAACTTTGACCTTCGATAGTTCCCCGCTTAAAAAATTTCTTTCGTATCGTTCTTCACGGTTTGCGCTTGTGTTCATCACCCTCGTATCCCTTGGTTGTACACAGATTCCTCTTTTCAATTATCTCGGTTTCGAATTCTCCGCTTTGATCGCCCTTGTCGGCAGTTTTATTGCCGGGTTGTTGACCATTTCGTTGTGGAAGAACGCCGGCGAAGAATACGCAGGTCGACTTGGGAAATTTACGTTTCATTCCGCACTCTTGTTCTTATTTCTGTTGCTCATTCCTTTTATCATTATTTCTGCCAATGCGCTCTTTGTAAAAAATTGTTCGTTTGTTCATGGCATTGCTCTGTTTGTGTTGGTTCCCATTCCGTCTCTTATCTTTGCGTATGCCATTGCACTGTTGGTTTCGGTCGGTATAAGCGGGTGGAGGAAAACGTTATTCGTTTTACTGTATTGTATTATGCTCTCACATATTGCCTACGTAACGTTCACCAGACCCCAGATATTTGCGTTTAATCCTCTCATTGGATATTTCCCAGGCTTCACGTATGACGAGGGACTGCGGATAATCAATCGGTTGCTGATATATCGCTTGGGTTCGATGGCTGCATCTATGGCTATTATCATGCTGGCGGTGGTCGTTCATCGCAGAAAAGAGAGCAGGAAGACTGGCAATGCGGTGGACTCCACCCAAAAGATTTTCGTAAGCGGGTGGGAGCCTGCGATGCTGTGCGTGTTGGTTGCGGTCGTTATCGGTATCTATGTAGCGAGCGATAGGCTTGGTCTTTCCTCCTCGGAGGCGTACATCCGTCAACAAGCCGTTGCCGAAATTGATATGGGGCATGTTGTTGTCGTCCTTCCTGATTCCAGTTTACAAGGAAAACGCCTTGAACAGGTTTTACAGTTGCACGAATTTTATTTCGCTCAGTTGTCACGCGCATTCCGGATTAATCCTCAAAGGAAAATCTATTCGTTCCTCTATTCATCGCCTGAGCAGAAAGCAAGGCTCATTGGCGCGGGCGGAACGAATATCGCCAAGCCGTGGCTCTGGCAGCTTCACCTCAATATCGCTGATGTTGAGGGCTCGCTCAAACATGAGCTTTCCCACGTTATGGCGGCGGAGTTCGGCTTCCCATTGTTCCGGGTTGGATTAAATTCCGGTCTTATCGAAGGACTTGCAACGGCAGCCGAGCGCACAGCGTATGATGAATCACTGCACCGGCTTTCGGCAATGATTTTCAATATTGGGGCAAATCCCGATATGGAAAGTCTTTTTTCATTCTCAGGTTTTATGAAAGCGCATCCCGGTGTCAGTTATACTCTCGCCGGTTCGTTCTGCCGCTTTTTAATTGACCGCTACGGCATACGGCGATTCAAGATGTTATATCAAACGGGGAGCTTTACGACCTTCTATAATAAAAATCTTCCCACGCTTCTTAAGGAATGGAGATATTTTTTAAGAGGGTACAATCTTAATGATGCAGATCTGGAAAAAGCTCAATACTTGTTCAAGCGGCCCTCGATTTTCGGCAAAGAGTGTGCGCGGGTCATTGCAAATCTTAATGAAGAAACGCGCACGCTGTACACTCAGAAACAATATCAATCCGCTCTCGAATCTGCTGAACGGTCTTTGAAGCATTCAACAAGCATTGAGGCGATTTTTCAAAAAACAAATTCGTTGTTCAGACTTCAGCGTTTTAAAGAAGCCGTTGCATATGGCAATACCATGCTCAGCGATGAGACGGTTACACATTCATTGCTTCCGTTGAAGCTCGTCATGGGAGATGCTTACTGGGCTGAGGATTCCCTTGCCACTGCCAAACGAATGTATCAAGAATTATCCCTCACACGCTTGAGCGCTACGTGGGATGAGGCGAGCACGATTCGACTTGAAATCTTCCTTGATCCGTTGCTTGCTCCCAAATTGCGACCATACTTTGTGCAGGATATGCCGGACTCGGCAAAAATTATACTCTTAAATGGAATTGTTCGGGAAAATCCAAAGAGTGCGATAGCGAAGTATCTTTTGGGCCGCGAACTTTCCTTTCAAGAGAAGTATGAAGAAGCAATAAAGACGCTGGAGGATATTCAACGGATGAGGTTCGACGCTCTCGAATATCATAAACAGCGGCGCATCGCTCAGATGTATTTTCTTCTTGGGAAATACCAGAAAGCGAAAATCTATTTCTGGCAGGCGATTAACTATACAACGGGAGAAGCACAAGATTTGAGAATCGAAGAGCGGATGAATTTATGCGATTGGATGGAAGTGAAAACAGAAGGAAGTAAGAAGTAGTGGAGTAGTTGAGTTATAGTAAAATTGAAAGACTGCCTTCCAAAGTTAAAATTTTTTTAAGCCATCACGTAATAGTTAAAATTTCCGATAAGCATCCTTACGATGGCGAATGCGGTAAATTGTGATCTGTCTATTTTTTGAATCTATGGAGTAGATTACGCGATAGTTATCAACCTTTGCACGATAAATATTTTCCTTGCCTGATAATTTTTGCGTTCCCTCTGGAAAAGGGTCAATGTTTAACTGATCTATAAGATTACCGATTTCTTGAATGACCCTGCTTGGTAATTTCCGAAGTTCGCGCTCCGCTGACGATTTGAAATTTACTTTATAAAAGACCATCGTCTTTTAAACGTTTTTTTACTTCTTTCCATGGTATGGAAGGTTCATCCTTTCGCATCGTTGTTGCTGCGAGGTCGTTAAGATCCTCTAGCAATTTTTCATACTCCTCCATTGGAAGTATGACGCTTTTTTTGTGCCCTTTTTTATCGACAATATATTCGGCTTGTGACTCTTTCACTTTTCCCATAACAAATTTCCTTTTCCTTGATGCGCTCCCAAGGTCCTTATTGTGAAATATAACAAAGCTATCAGAGAAGGGCAATTTCAAAATATTGATCCGCATTGCTTTTCCTTCAATTTTTGGCTTAATTACTCTTCAAGATGTACCGAATGCTGAAGGATCTTCAGCATACAGTTGACCCTACGATAATCCGGAGACTATTATGAATACGACAATTACCGATGTATGGGCGCGCGAGATATTGGATTCCCGCGGCAATCCCACTATCGAAGTGGAAGTAACTTTAGAAAACGAAATCATCGGGCGTGCCGCAGTTCCCAGCGGCGCCTCGACTGGCGAGAATGAAGCGGTCGAATTGCGTGATGACGATAAAACTCGCTACAACGGCAAAGGCGTTTTGAAGGCGGTGGAAAACGTCAACAACATTCTTTCCGAAGAGGTTGTTGGTTTTGATGCAACCGACCAAATTGGCATTGACAAGATGATGATTCAGCTTGATGGGACGCCCACGAAAGGCAAGCTTGGTGCAAATGCGATCCTTGGAGTCTCGCTTGCAGTGGCGAAAGC
>JACQBK010000083.1 GCA_016194505.1 Ignavibacteriales bacterium
ACACGGGCAGTATATTTTCATCTCCGCAAAAGATGTCGTCGCTCCCGCAAAAGGCTCGTTCTTTGTTGACGACATTATCGGAATGGAAGTTGTCTCGGAAGAGGGGGAGAAGATTGGCATGATAAAAGATGTTATACAAGTGTCCGCTCATGATATTTGGGTTGTGGGGAACGGCGCGAAAGAAGTGTTGCTCCCTGCTGTCAAAGAAATTATTAAATCTGTAGATCCGAAACGCAAGGAAATGGTCATTCACGTAATGGAAGGGTTGCTAGACTGATGCGGATTGACATCGTTACGGGATTGCCAAAGTTGCTCGAAAGCCCTTTGCAGGAAAGCATCCTCCGGCGGGCGCAAGAAAAGAAAAAGGTTGAGATCGTTGTTCACGACCTTCGTGACTACACACACGATAAGCATAAGACCATAGACGATACGCCGTACGGCGGTGGCGCAGGGATGATACTCAAGCCGGAGCCGATCTTCGAATGCGTCGAGGCATTACAGGCACAGCGGCAGTATGAAGAAGTTATCTTGCTGACCCCTGATGGGGAAGTGTTCAATCAGCGGCTTGCGAATGAGCTTTCAATCAAAAATAATCTCCTGTTGATTTGCGGACATTATAAAGGGGTGGATGAGAGAGTTCGGGAAGCGCTGGTGAGCCGGGAAATTTCAATTGGTGATTATGTTCTCACGGGGGGAGAATTAGCCGCTGCGGTTCTTGTCGATGCGGTTGTAAGGCTTGTCCCCGGTGTGTTGAACGATGGCGAGTCCGCGCTGAGCGATTCGTTTCAGGACGGCTTGCTGGGTTCACCGCAGTATACACGGCCTACAGAATTCAAAGGAATGAAGGTGCCCGACGTGCTTCTTTCCGGCAACCACGCCGACGTGGAAGAATGGCGCCAGCAACAGCGTCTTGAGCGGACCAAATCCCGGCGCAACGATTTGTTAGAAACAGAAAAGTGAAATTTAAAAGTTGTTTCTCAAAGGGGGCATTGAAAATTTTTATAGCCATCCAATAAATTGGACGGCTATGGTGGCCCGAAACCCCTATGGGGTTTCATTTTCGTAAGGCGGCGACTTTGGCGAAGCCATCCCTTTGGGACAGTCGCTGCCGAAAAAACATAACAAGTAGAAACCATCTCAAAAACCATTTCCGTTGTGATGTCAGGGCTAAAGCCCTGTATGTTTTTGTTGTTTTTCCGTCCCCGACCTAAAGGTCGGGGTTATAACCACGTCCTTTAGGACGTGGTCAATGCTCATAACAATTGTACGGGGTTTTTCCGCCGAAGGCGCCTGCCTGCCGCAGGCAGGGATGCGCCAAAAGAATGGCGCACGAGTGCGCCTCTGGCGCAAACCCCTTCAAAACGTCATTAGTACATCATTTTTGAGATAGGTTCTATAAATTTTAAGACAAATAGTAAACGATTAACCTTGGAGATCTCTTATGGATAAGTTAAAACTCATTGAAGCAACTCAGCTCAAATCGGATCGTCCGGCGTTCAACCCCGGGGATACCATCAACGTACACGTTCGCGTTGTTGAAGGGGATAAGGAACGCATTCAGCAGTTTCAGGGCGTGGTGATGGCAAAGCGCGGATCAGGCGTTAATTCCACGTTCACGGTTCGGAAGGTCTCCGACGGTGTTGGTGTGGAGCGTATTTTTCCGTTGCATTCCCCCCGCATCGCAAAGATTGAGAGAGTGAAAGAGGGCAGTGTCCGACGCGCAAAATTGTACTACCTCCGCAAGCTTGCTTCGAAGCAGGTAACGCAGAAAACAGGTGCCTGACGCTGATGAAGCGGAAGCTTGGAGTTTCGGACGCCTTGTATCTCCAGCCGCTTCTGTACGGGTTGGGAACAAAGGACTCGGACTTTGAGCTGCTGGTCAATCTACCCGCACACAACGCATTAAAATTTCGAGAGCGCACTGATCATCTTCAGTGCGCTTTTTTATCCCCCATTGATTACGCCCGCTATGGAAGCGAGTATCGCATTGTCCCCGACGTAGGCGTTTCTTCTTCGGTTCCAACCGACACGATTCAGCTTTTTGTCAAGTCTTCCGCCCGCAACATTAGTACTGTTGCCGTGGATATTCGTGTTACCTCCGAGATTATTCTCGCCAAGATTATCCTTCTCGAAAAATTTCCCAATTTCACCGCGGGGGATACAACAATGCAGTTCTTGCCCATGCTTCCCAATCTCGACCAGATGTTAGCTAAAGCAGATGCGGCGCTCATTGTCAATTTTACCCCGAATGTTCATTTGTCGCAGGAGACATTTGCGTTAGACCTTGCCGAGGAGTGGAACGACCTCACCGATCTTCCTTATGTTCATGGCTTTTGGGTTGGGAGGGAGGAAGATGCAGGAATAGAAATAGCGCAAAGGTTGATTCGCGCAAAAACCCTTGGGGTCAGTCATACGGATCACATTGCCGGGCAAGTTTCGCAGCACAAAGGACTTTCTCTTGAAGAAGCGAGGAATTACCTCGCTCGGTTTTCGTACGATTTTGGGACCGACCAAGAAGAGAGCCTTTCTGAATTTATGCGTTATGCGTTTTACCATGGCGTTATTCCCGATGTCCCCGATATCAATTTCTTTGAGTTTGATTCGCCTTCCCTGCAATCGCTGAATTGACTACAAGCAATCTCAAAAAAAATAATCAGGGCTAAAGCCCATGCCATGTTACCTGCCTGAACCCCAGCCTAAAGGCTGGGGTTACGTATATCTGACAAGAGAGTTCCAGAATATAACTCCGCCATTTACGGCGGAGTAGATACGCCTGAGTGTAATAGGGCTTCAGCCCTGATACATTTTTGCAGGTTGAGCTTTAGTTCGGCTACATTCCTCATTGAATTTCCGTTTTTTTTCGGTACATTTGAGCATTCGTATAAAAGCCCATGCTTAAAACATTACACATAAAAAACTACGCCCTGATTGACGAAGTGGAAGTGGCGTTCGAAAGCGGCCTCAACATCATTACCGGCGAAACGGGCGCTGGAAAATCCATCCTGATTGATGCGTTGAGCCTCGTGTTGGGCGAGCGGGCAAACTCCGATGTTGTCCGTAAGGGAATGGAAAAAGCAATCGTTGAGGCGATTTTCTCCGTTGCGAGCAATAAGCGCGTCAAAACGGTGTTGGAAGCAAACGAGATCGAAATCCAAGAAGAGCTTATTCTGCGGCGGGATGTTTCAACCAAGGGCCAAAGCAGATGTTTTGTGAACGATACACCCGCAACGCTCACTGTTCTTCAAACAATTGGCGATTTGCTTGTTGACTTGCACGGGCAACATGAGCATCAATCATTGCTCAAAACTGAAACCCATATTGACCTGCTTGACGATTTCGGCGGATTGGAAGGTCTCAGAGAAGAGTATAAAACCGTCTATGATTCCCTAACCGCATTATTCCGTGAGCTTGAAGAATTGCAAGTTAGAGAGCATCAGCTTAAAGAAAAGCGCGATCTGTATGAGTTTCAAATAAAAGAAATTGATGCGGTAACCCCGCAACCGGGAGAAGAAGATGCGCTCGAAGCGGAGCTGAAGATTCTTGAGAACTCCGAAAAATTATTCGAAGCGACTTCCCAGCTTCACCAAATGCTCTATGAAGGGGAGCAGGCGTTATACGACCAGCTTGTCCTTGCCCGCAACCAGTTGGAGGACCTTGCGGAGATTGATAAATCGTTTGAGGACTCCAAAAACGAGTGCGCGTCCGTGGTAGCAATGATCGGTGAAGTGGCGAAATTCATTCAGGCCTATAATTCCAAAATTGAATTTAATCCGGAGCGGCTTGAGCAAATCCGCGAGCGGTTGGGTCAGCTCTCACTGCTCAAGAAAAAATACGGTGGTTCGATTGATGCTATTATCGAACAGAGAGAGAAAATCGGCAAGGAATTTGCCCTTGCAGAAAATTTCGAGACTGAAATCAAAAAGTTAAAAGAAAAAATCGAGAGCGAGCGGAAGAACTGTTCTGCGGCGGCACAGCGGCTTTCGACAAAACGTCAGGAGCTTGTCGGAAAAATCAATAAATCCGTTATTGCGGAGCTTGCAAAACTCGGCATCTCCAATGCCCGGTTCGATGTGAAAGTCGAGAACAGGCCTTTGAGCAAAGCAAACGGAAATGACCGAATAGAAAATGCCTACATTAAATTAGGGCGGGAGTTCTATGAAGCAACACCGAAGGGCATGGATTTTGTCGAGTTCCACATCTCAACAAATTTAGGCGAAGACCCGAAGCCGTTGGTGAAGGTCGCTTCCGGCGGGGAAATCTCGCGGGTTATGCTTGCTCTCAAAACCATCCTTGCTAAATCCGAGCGACTGCCGCTGCTTATTTTCGATGAGATAGATGTGGGTGTCAGCGGTAGGATTGCGCAGTCGGTGGGAAAAAGCCTGAAGAGCCTTTCGCAGTTCCATCAGGTTATCTCCATCACGCATCTTCCCCAGATTGCGGGCTTGGCGGATACACACTTTGTCGTTGAGAAAAAGGAAAAAGACAAACGCACCAGCACCCGCTTGCGCAAATTGGATATCGAAGAGCGCGTTGAGGAAGTGGCGAAACTGATGAGCGGAACGGAAATTACGGAAGCAGGGTTGGAAGGTGCGAGAGAGCTGATGGGATTAAAGTAGCAAAAGCTTAAACCGCAAAAACTACCGGTGAAAAGATGTTTAACCGCAAAGCCTGCCTGTCCCGCTGTACGGGATTCCGAAAGACGGAACCGTCAGGCAGGGACGCAAAGGAAAAACGAAAATATTTTTCCACGAAGGACACTAAGAACTTTGAGGAAAATTTTTTGTGATGTTTTTATTTAGTGATCTTCGTGGATAAAGTCGTTTTTCTCAGTGTTCTCTGCGGTAAATATTGGTTTCTTTGCGGTTAAATAAAAATTAAAAAATAAAAATGCCTTTACACGTTTATAACACACTCACGCGTCAGAAAGAAGAATTCAAGCCCCTACACGAAGGCCGTGTCGGCATCTACGTATGCGGACCCACGGTCTATGGGCACTCGCATATCGGCCATGCCAAAAGCTATGTCTCGTTCGATGTGATTGTCCGGTATTTGCGCTATGCAGGATACAAGGTGCTGTATGTTCAGAACATCACCGACGTCGGTCATCTTCTCGATAGCGGCGAGGATCGAGTCTTGAAGCAATCGAAAATTGACCAGATGCATCCCATGCAGGTAGTGGAGATGTACACGAAGAGTTACTTCGAGGATATGGATGCACTCGATGTGCAAAGGCCCGATATTTCTCCCCGCGCTTCTGGACACATTATCGAGCAGATAGAAATTATCAAAGTGCTTATTAACAAAGGTTACGCGTACGAAGCAGGCGGCTCCGTATATTTTGACGTGAGCAAGTTTGCGGGTTATGGCAAGCTCTCCGGCAGGAGTGTGGATGACATGGAAGCCGGTGCACGGGTAGAAGTGAAATCCGAAAAACGACATCCCGCTGATTTTGCGCTGTGGAAAAAAGCCGAGCTGGAACACATCATGCGTTGGCAAAGTCCGTGGGGCGTTGGTTACCCCGGCTGGCATGTGGAGTGCTCTGCCATGTCCATGAAATATTTAGGCGAGACGTTCGATATCCACGGCGGCGGGCTGGAGAACCAATTCCCTCAT
>JACQBK010000101.1 GCA_016194505.1 Ignavibacteriales bacterium
ACGAAACGAACCATTGTCCCCTCCTAAAGGAATGTTTGTGGTTTAGTAGGTTAACCAAAGCGGGATAGTGAAAAGTATAATCAGACGCACGTCTCAATTTTTATGCCGTGGAGAGGATTTTTTTTGCCACACAGGTACTTCAAGTTTTAAACCAATCAAAATCAAACCGAGGCAATTTCTCAATTTCGAGAGATAGAGCGCGAGCATTCTCCCAAGAGTAAGAGACCAAGGTGTCTAATATTGTGCAGGGATTTTCTCTTTATATCATTTTGAGACAATTGAATCAAGTCAATGTCATATCAGTAAAGTTTTTTAGAAATGATCAACTTCAAAATTTATTTGCTGTTCGTTGCTTTTCATGTTCGCTTTTGGTACTTTCATCGCAAATAGACGAGGGAATACCGAATGAAAAAAGTTCTCGTAGTTGATGATGAAGAGTCATTCCGCAAATCAGTTGCGTCCCAACTTCGATTAAAAGGATACGGAATTTTCGAAGCGGAAGACGGCATGATGGGACTTGAGATTGCCACGAAAGAATTGCCCGATATTATTCTTACCGATGTCCACATGGATGTGATGAATGGATTTGTAATGGTAGAAGAGTTGCAGCAAGATCCGGCAACGGCTTCCATTCCTGTGATTATGATGACGAGCGCAGCGCAAGCGGCGGGGGCATGGAACTCCGGCGTTGCAGTGGAGTATCTCGAAAAGCCGTTTACCATTGCAAAGTTGCTGGAAGTGATGGGAAAAATCTTGAAAAAATAATCCCTCATTGATAGGGGAAATTATATTGTTATTTTGACTATCGAATCAGTTCAAGAATTGCAGTCGCATGGTTGTTTATCTTGCCTTTCTGCCCTCCTTTTCTTACTTTTCTAAAAAATTCTCCTTCTGGCAGTTGACCCGTTTCTGAGTCGCGAAGGGATCCCTGCGGAAGAATGTTCTCGGTCAAGGGCGTTAGCTCTGCTATCTCACTGGTTATCATTCATGCCTCGTTTCACGCCAGAAGAAATACGCGAAAAGTTTGCCAATGCAACGGACTTTAATGATCTGTTCGATGCGTTCGGGGATGCGCTTGAGCAAAAGATTCAAGATGTGGAGCTGTACCGGCTGTTATTTTGGAATCATTCTCTCGGTCCGGATGAATTGTGCCTGTTTGGGAAAAAACTCGCGAGCGAATTTCCTGCGCTTGCCTATGATACGTACATGTGGCTTGCGAGCGTGTTCGAAGTAACATATTCATCGTACGATAATTTCGAGCTTGCGATAGAATATTACCGCAAAGCCGCTCAAGCGAAACTAAGTGCGCTTGATCCCTACCTCGACGCGTGCGATTGTTACGATCCCGATCTTAATATCCCTCCAGTTGATACGCTCCTCGATTTTCTCAAGGAAGGCATTAAACACGTTGACGACAAAAAGACTTTGCTTCAGCGTCTTTCCCATCTTTATCATCTTATCGGAGATGAGGAACAAAGCGCCCATTACCGCAACCTATCGGACGAGCTTGGCCGCTCAGAAAATTAAAACCATGTCCACTCAAAACTTCCCTCTGCGCGGATATGTGTTCATCCTTATCGCCGTCATTTTTTGGGGCGGCTCCGCTTCATTTGCAAAGTTTCTTTTTACGAAACAGTACGACACGCTTATCATCGTACAAACTCGCTCGTCGCTCTCATTCATTTTATTAGCATTGTATTTTGCACTCAAAGGTCGAAACGTATTCCGCATACGACTCCAAGACCTTCCCTTGTTTGCGAGCGTGGGATTAATAGGCATAGCCGGGACGAATTTCACGTACTATTATACAGTGAAGGAATCCACCGTTGCGACCGCAATTCTCGTTCAAAATACCGCTCCCGTTTTTGTTATGATGTACGCAGTTCTCATAAGCAAGGAAGAGGAATTTAACGGGACGAAGGCGATTTCCCTGCTTCTTGCACTCTTCGGTTGCTATGTAGCCGTAAGCGGCGGGTCGGTTGCCGATATCAAGCTCTCCGGTTGGGCGTTGCTTACCGGACCAGTGTCAACGCTTTGCTATGTGTTTGTGCTTATAGCCGGCAAACGGATTTTACGGCATTATTCCACATGGACGATGTTGTTGTATGCGTTTGGTTTCGCGGCAATATTCTGGTTGTTTATCAATCCGCCATGGACGATTGCGTCCAAAGGTTACACGGTCACTGATTGGGGCGTGTTTTGGGTCTTTGCGATAGTTTCGATTTTGATTCCGTATTCGTTTTTTAGCACAGGGTTGAAAATGCTTGATGCATCTACCGTAGGAATTTTGAGCACGATGGAGCCGATAGCTGCAATTGTGATTGCCTTTTTTGTCCTTGGCGAGACCTTGAACGCCATTCAAATCCTCGGCGCTGTTGCAGTGGTTGCGGCAGTTGGGATGCTACAGGTTCGGCAGGAGCATATCAGAAAATTTATCAGGAGAGACATTGATGCGAAGTGAGCGCCGTCTCGCGAAACTTGAAAGCGTGCTACGCCATCGTCAGCCTGATTTAACGGTGGTGATAGAGGATATTCACGATCCGCATAACGTAAGCGCGATGTTTCGCTCATGTGATGCGGCGGGTGTGGTGGAAGTTCAACTCTTGTACACGGTGGAGAAATTTCCGAGGATCGGGAAAAAAAGTTCAGCCAGCGCAGGAAAATGGATTGACCGGCGGGAGTTTACATCCGTTGAACCATGCTACTCAACGCTCCGCAAAGAAGGTTTTAAAATCTATGCTACGCATCTCAGTGAAACAGCAGTTAATCTTTATGATGTGGATTTATCAAAAAAAAGCGCTATTGTTTTCGGCAACGAACACCGCGGGGTTTCCGACGAAGCCGCCAATCAAGCGGACGGCATTATACAAATTCCTATGTTTGGGATGATACAAAGTTTAAATGTCTCGGTCGCCTGTGCCATCACGCTCTATGAGGCTCTCCGCCAGAGATTAGCAAAAGGACACTACGACAAGTCGAAATTTTCAGAGAAAGAATTAAAGAAAATGCTGGACGGATGGGTTCGTAAATAGGTTGTGCGCCAAAGGCGCATGCGCCTCTGGCGCATAAATTGTAAGTTGACTTCTTCCTTCTCGTTTTTTACTTCTTACTTAATACTTGAGACTTCTAAAAAATAGACTTACATGTCCCGCGATGACAACAAAATTTAATTTTTCCGAAGTCTCTACTTTTTATTTGTTTCTCAAATAATCGTCCGCCTTATTCAGCCAGTCTTGTCTCGGCGGCGAGAACACATCGAGATCGAGCGTTTCTTCGAGCGCAGTCGCTTTGTGGATAATGTTGGAGGGTATGTGCAAAACTTCGCCTTCGCGGACGACAATTTCCTTCCCTTCGATCTCAAATTGTAGCGCACCCTTTAGGATATATGTCATTTGTTCGTTTTCGTGGCTATGAGTCGGGACAACGCATCCCTTTTTAAGAAACACCTGAGCAAGCATCATTCGCTCGCCGGTAAAAAGCTTACGTGAGAGAAGCTCATTCAGCGGTTCGAGCGGTATGTCATTCCATCGGGAGAAGGTTACAGTTTGCTTTGCCATAGGGTAGATTGGAAAAAAAGTGATTGATTGAGTGTCGCTTTTAAAAATAAGACAGTAGAAGAGAAGGCGCAAGCGAATTCGCATCCCTTTTTGTTGTTTCTGGATGCTTATACGATTATATTCTATCATTAGAGAATAAAATTTTAAATGAATATTCGCCCAGCAACCGCACAATTTATCAAAGAACTTGAAGTTGCCTCCGACCGAAAGCTTCATTATCCTCAAGAAATTGCCCAGCTTATTGATTTGGCGCATGAAGGCGGAAAAGTGGAAGTGCTTGAAGATGTTGTTTTTCATGCTAAGTTTTTAACCAAATCGTTTGGGGTTATGAAACGCATTGGGATGGATGGGGAAGGCTATGACAAGTTATCGGCGGAATTTCAAACGGGGATGGAGAAGGTAACAACGCTTCTCAAAACGATCATCAAGGAATCTCCGGCGGAAATAAAAAACTATTTTGTCGGCATGTTTTTCTCGTTAAGCCACGAGAACCTTGCTAATTTGATGAAATTGTTGGTTGACTTGGCCATGATCAAGAATTGGATGTTGGACGGGAAACCGCTTCCTTAAAAAAATCGTCTGAAAGAGGTTACGGTACAATGAAGATACGTATTCAACACATGAACGTTTTGGTTTCTCGCATTATAATTTTCTCGCTTCTTGTTGTATTGTTTGTCGATGCTCAACCGAACAATTATAAAACCAAAACGACTGTTCTGCCGGGGATAGACGTTCTTCGTGATCGCAATTTCGATATCCTTCAAGGAAAACACGTTGGTCTTATCACCAATCCTACCGGCATCACTGCTGATGTACAATTGACCGTGGATGTACTCTATCAAGCAAAGGGTGTGCAGCTTGTCGCGTTGTTTGGTCCTGAGCATGGTGTTCGCGGTGATGTCGAGGCGGGCAAATATGTGGAAAGTTATCAAGACAGCCGGACAAATCTGCCCGTCTATTCGTTGTACGGAAAAAATCGTAAGCCAACGCGCGATATGTTGAAAGGGATTGATGTGCTGGTGTATGATATTCAGGATATCGGTGTACGCTCATATACATTTATCTCGACGATGGGAAATGCGATGGAGGCGGCGGCAGAGAACGGAGTGACATTTGTTGTACTTGATCGCCCAAACCCGTTAACGGGCAACCGCGTGGAAGGACCGATGCTCGACCCTAAATTCAAATCATTTGTCGGAATGTATCCTATCCCCTACGTCTATGGAATGACGGCGGGTGAATTGGCGGAAATGATCAACATGGAAGGCTGGCTGGCAAACGGGGTGAAATGCAAACTGATTGTCGTTCCGATGGAAGGCTGGAAGCGTTCTATGTGGTGGGATGAAACAGGATTAGAGTGGGTGTTGCCGTCGCCGCATATTCCGCGTCCCACAACGCCGATGTATTATGTGATGACGGGGTTGTTAGGGGAGTTGGGAACGGCAAACCAAGGGGTAGGATATACGCTTCCCTTCGAGCTTGTTGGCGCATCATGGATAGATGGGCAGCGTCTTGCGCGTTATTTGAATGTGCAAAAACTCCCCGGAGTTGAGTTCCGTCCGCTTTCGTATCACCCGTTTTATTTCGATACGTCGGGAAGTTGGTTTAACGGTGTGCAAATTCATGTGAGGGATCGTGACAGGGTGAATTTAACAGAAGTGCAGTTTTGGGTTTTGTATGCGTTGCGCGGGTTATTTCCCGAAAGAGATATTTACGAGCGCGCAAAGCCGGACCGCCTTGAAATGTTCGATAAGGTTATGGGGTCAAGCGAATTCCGCCGCGAGCTCATGAATCACACAAGCGTAGAAGAACTGTTGCGCAAGATGGATCAGCAACGCGCACTGTTCATGATGAAACGTGAAAAATATTTGCTGTATGAATAAGCCAATGTTGAAAAAGCTTTGGGCGTTGTTTGTCCTCTTAGGAATAGTTGCACCGGCAGGTTGGAATTCCTTCGTAGTTGCTCAAACAACAAGTCGGCCCGGGTTTATTTTTCTTCCGTTCGAAAACAAAAGTGATTTTGAAGGCAAATGGGAGGTCGGTGTGGATGTTCCTCGCTTTCTCAGCGCCTACGTTCACCAGCGGTACCGCATTCCGTCTGTTTCTCCCGTGCTTGTGCGGAATTTTCTCGAAGAGCAGAAATTATCCGCAGGCTCTTTAGATGATGTGAAATTTTGGATTGCGCTGTATAAACGCTTTCACGTGCGCTACCTCATTGCGGGAACGGTCGAGGAATTCGATGTAAGCCGCTTTATGACGGGTCAGCCGTTGCTGGGTGGCTATGAAGCATTCAAAGGAGAAGTGCGGATAAGCTATGTCATGTACGATATGGAGAGAACTGCCGCTTCCGCTTCGTATGTGCAGATTACCAAAGGCGGGGCAGCAGGGGAGTTTGCAGACCGCTCGCTGGCGTTGACGCTGTTCGGCAAACCAACCGATCGGACGCTTGAGTTTCGGGATTTGGATAAAATAAAATTCGGCACGGATGAGTTCAATCGCACAGTTATCGGTCAGGCTTGCTTTCAATTGGGAGAGCATTTTTCAATGGAACTTGAAAGCGCGTTGCCAACTATAAAGGTCTGGGCAGCCACCACCCCCGATAGCCTGCTCGCCCTTGCCCAAAGTTTGGACAGCATCTCGATTTCGTTTAGGCATCGCACGATTTCCGGCTCCATCGTCTTTATTGAAGCAAATAATGTATTCCTGAACCTCGGCAGT
>JACQBK010000013.1 GCA_016194505.1 Ignavibacteriales bacterium
GTTGAGCAATTCATTGCGCTGTGTCTTTGATAACGTAACCGGGTATTTTTGCTTTCGCATACATCCTCCATTGAATGTGAGGAATGAACAGATGTATGCAAGATACTAAATTATCAACTAATTATCGTAACAGTCCACTAGAAGCTCAAAAATGATTTATGTCTGATTTTCTTCAGGGTTGAAACCCTCAGATTGTGCTGGATTGTGTCTACGTCCTAAAGGACGTAGTTATAACCCTCGCTGGAGAGGCGCCATAATAACCCCGACCTTTGCGCTTTTCAGCATCTCCCGCTTTTTGGATTCCGTTCTTAGTGCGGAATTCCAAAGAACGGAACCGTAAAACCTGCCTGCCGCAGGCAGGGATGCGCCAAACAGATGGCGCACGCGTGCGCCTCTGGCGCAAGCCCTGACTATAGTTTTTGAGATAGCTTCTACTTATTTTTCAATTAGATGTCATCCTTCTTGTAAACCTCTCTTAACGCTATTCCATATCGCAACCCTCGGTCACTCACCGTTATTTGTTCCGCGTTAAGTTTCTTCATCACTTCAAGTAAAATGATGATTCCAGCCAATAACACATCTGCCCTGCCTGCTAAAATTTGAGGATAGGCGGTAAGTTCTTTAACTGATTTAGTTTTCAATACATCGAAGATACGTTGAATTGACTCAAGTGTGAGAATATGCCCGCTCACTCGATTTCTGTCGTAAGCCGCCAGGTTTAAATCAATTGCGGCAAGCGTAGTGAGAGTTCCCGCAACGCCAACGAGCTTGGTTTGTGCAGGGAGCATGGAATATGTTACAACTTGGTTACGGACTTCGGCAATAGCTTGACTGACGGATGAGGCGGAAGGGGGAGAAGTTTTAAGAATTCTCTCCGTCAACCGAACACAACCTATATCCAAGCTTTGTTTTTGGCTGACCCGCTTGTTGGTCCCACTCGTTAATTCGGTGCTCCCGCCGCCGATATCGAGAACGGCGAAATTTTGTTCTTGATGAGGTTGTAAAAAATCCGACACCGCTCCAAGATAGGTTAGTTCCGCCTCTTCGTCTCCGCTTAAAACTTCAATGGTAAATCCCAATTCCTTAGCAATAAATGAGATAAATTCCTTTTTGTTCACTGCATCGCGAAGTGCGCTTGTGCCGCAGGCAATAATTTTTTCCGAGCGGCAAGTATCAGAGAGTTCTTTATATCCTTTTAGAAAGCTTAGTGCGCGCTGAAATGTTTCTTCCGGGATTTTTTTATGTTTGTCCACGCCTTTACCTAACCGGGCGATGGCGTGCTCATCCCGCACGGTCGCCAAACTTCCGTCAGAATGTATATCTGCTACCAACATAAGAATAGTGTTGGTTCCTATATCAATCGTCGTTATCCGCATAAGTTTTTGAGAAAGCGAGAGCTACCCATTCGTTTTCGCTGATAATTTCCATCGGAACCATCTTGTGAGTCTGCAGGATGTTCAGAACCGATGTGAGGTCGGTGGTTAATAAGCCTGAAAGTATAATAATACCTGCGGGATGTATTTTTTTTACGAGCCGCGAAAAGTTTTTAGTGATTGTCGGCAAATCAATATTGGCGATAATCAAATCGAATTTTCTTTTCGGAATCTTCTCGGTTCCGCCCAACACTACGTTGACTTTTTTTGACTCCCGATTTCGTTTGATATTTTCTTTTGCATTGATTACTGACCATTCGTCTATGTCAACTCCCAAAGCTGAAGATGCTCCAAGTTTTGCCGCCGCAATCGCTAAGATGCCTGTCCCTGTGCCAACATCGAGGATAGCCGTGCCCGGATACAAGTATTTTTCAAGAAGAACTAAGCTAAGTCTGGTCGTCTCATGATGCCCCGTTCCGAATGACATTTTCGGATCAATTTGAAGGACGATTTTGTTCTTATCGCGCGCGCGGAGCTTTTTCCACGAAGGTTTAATAATAATCCGACGTGTTGCTTCCACGATGCCGATACTTCGCTCCCAAGTTGCATTCCAATTTTGGTCTCGGACAGTGCGTTTATAGAAGCCAAGCTCTAACGTTGGAAATTCATGGTGAAATCGAATCAGAAGTTCGCGAAAAGAGGTTCCCAATGCGTGTGTCCATCGGTGATGCTCTATATAGCACGAAAGCACATCATTTTCTTGAAGAAATCCACCGAAACCCAACGCCGCAAGCTGTCCGACAAGAAGGTCTTGGTAATTCAAGGGAATGCCAATAAGTATTTGAACCCAGCGCTTTTTACTTTTCATGATTTCGATAAGAAGAATCTCTAAAGAAGGGTTATTATTGTATGGTGAGGGCTTTTGCGTAGATAATGTTCACCAGCACTTGCCCAACGGCGGCTAAGCTTTCTCCGCTGCATTTATCCGGTGTGTCCGCTAATGTGTGCCAATATTTATTAGATCGGTCCGGATAGTGGAAATCTATCAAGTCAACCGTGCGGATGCCTACACTGTTGAGTGGAAGGTGGTCGTCCACGATTTCCTCTCCGGTTGAATCGAGAAATTGAAAAATATTCAATTCTCTCGCTGTCGAGTAAATGAGGTTCATGACGTCCGGTGCATAACGATTGGAATTTACTTCTCGCGGAATTTCGAGAACCTTATCGCCAACCATATCTATATTGATTCCGAATCGCGGATTGAAACCGGGCGGTTTATTTCTCGCAAAATATTTGGAGCCGACCGAAAAACTTTCCGGGTTGCCGGTTTTTCCCAAATCTTCACCATCGAAGAAAATGATATCAATGCCGAGAGGCGGCGGGCTTTGTCTCAGCAATCTTGCGATTTCGAGCAGAACAGCTACGCCACTTGCGCCGTCATTTGCACCGAGAATTGGTTTATTCCGGTTGGAAGGATTCGGGTCTTGATCAGCCCACAGCCGCGTATCCCAATGCGCTGTAAGAAGAATGCGATTCGTCGCTCTCAGATTGAAGGAGGCAATGATATTGGTCAAACGGAATTGCTTACCCTTGTCCGCCGCGTGAGAGAACTCTTGCAGGTTGACTGCATCCGCACATTTGTTCAGCTCGCTTTGAAGGTATCGCAGGCATTGTTCATGTTCTGCAGAACCGGGCGCACGCGGTCCGAAGTTTGTCTGCGCGCGGAGATAGTTGAAAGCCGATTTTCCATCGAAAGCAGGAATGTTGGGATTTGTTTGTTGGTGCTTTATCGAACCTTGTTCAAGACGTGGGTGTAAGCCATAGCTAATCATCAAGCTGACAAGAAAAGGGAAAAGAAGAGTTGGCATTTGCATTGTTTAACTTAGGCAAAAATGGAATGAAACTCAATTTCGCTTTCATTGAAAGCCCCCTATTTACTGGCTGTCACGCTATTATTCTTCGACAGTCCCAAAGGGACTCCTTCGGAGTTTAACTGTCGAAGAAGTTCTTGTCCGAGAGTTTAACTCTCGGACAACAGGCTTTGCGGGGCGATCGTGCCTCCTTGGATGCTTTTATTTTGTGCGGGAAAATCCTGCAAGCAGTGCGCCGATTTTATCTTGTGCGTTGCGGTATGGCCGCGAGGAGCCGATAAAATTTTGCATCATGATAGAAAACGCCAGAAGCTCGCCGTCGGCAGTTTTTACGTAACCGGAAAGTGAGCTGACTCCGCTAATGCTGCCTGTCTTTGCACGCAAATTACCTTCAGCAGGAGTTTGTTTCATTCGATTGCCGATTGTTCCGTCCACTCCAGCGATCGGTAACGATTGATAAAAAAGAGGAAAGATCTCAGCTCTTCGCGCCATTGACTCCAGGAGTTGCTCCAGCATTTCCGTTGTGAGCAAGTTGTAATGTGAAACCCCCGAGCCATCAACCATGTGGAATCGTGTTGTATCTATTCCCAAGGAACTGAGAAATTCGTAGACAATATGGATGCCGCTTGCAGCGTTGCCGGGCGCTCCACGTTTTATGGCGCTGAGTGTTTTGAGAGTATTTTCCGCAGAAAGATTATCGCTCACTTTGTTTAAGTTGATGACCATTGAATCCAATCCTTGAACGTGTGTAGCGGTTTCTTTTGCATAGGAAGGAGCGACCCCAATGACCGGCACGGATTCAGTCATTATACTATCGCGTTCAAGTCGTTCTTTGAGCAGTTGAGCCGCATACAGTTCGGGTTGCCAAACGCTAAGCTTTATCCGCGAAGGAGATGAGCCAGCCAACATTTCTCCTTCAATCATAATTGTGTTAAGTCGTTCCTTAAAAAGCCTAGTGACTGATAGCGGCTTTATTACTGTATCTTTGACAGTCTTAGCGTTGTTGATAACGGAAACGTATGTTGTCGGAGGTTCGGTCTCAATTTTAACGGAATCGCCTGCAGATTGTCCCGGTGTCACTACAATGAAAATGCAATTTTTATTGATGGAAAGCGGGGTGATAAACATTTCATCCGAATCCGGTTCATCATCCCACATCCAACCGCTTCCCCAAAACAAATCATCAAAGAATGACACATCAGCGATAACTTTCCCTTTTACTGTTTTAATGCCGGCGGATTTGATTTGGCTTGTTAGTGTATCAAGGTCGCTTGTTTTAAGATCAGGATTGCCAAATCCCTTGAAGTAAAGATTGCCATTGAGCACACCCTCGCTCAACGATGTATCTGCCAAAATACTTGTCTTGAACTGATAATCTTTTCCAAGAAGTCCTATTGCAGTAGAAGACGTGAGAAGCTTCATATTCGATGCCGGACGCATAAGCATTTTACTGTCGCGTTCGTAGAGAACTTCTTTTCGGTCTAGCGAAGCGACTTTTACGCTTGCCCTTCCCGGAATGAAGATCGAATCTGAAAGTACTGCATCAATATCATCCTGCAATTGTGAAACCGGGTCAGCGTAAACTCCCATTGCCTTGAATGCCGCACATCCAGTGAGCGAGAATAGCGCTAGAGAGCATGCGAAAGCGAAAAGGGAAAAATGTTTACTGCGTTTGATGCCGAAAAGCATGATTGTTCCTCCTTAAGAATCGAGCAAAATGTATATCCAAGATGCGTCAAATGCAAGACCTATCATTTTAAACTAAGTCAGATTGAACGTTGGAAGAAAAGGAGCGAAAAGCGATATTTCTTTTGTGCAGTATTGGAAGGGTCGGCAGAAAAGAACATCCGACTTCCTCTTTGGTAAGCTCTTGAAGAAGTCGGATGCCAGAGAA